>JAEDMP010000063.1 GCA_016302965.1 Bacteroidaceae bacterium | reverse complement strand
CGTTCTTGTTGGCAGCATCCACGAAGGTGTAGATACAGTCGTTCACATATTCCTGGATGGAGTAGTTCACCGAACTCTCGCTGCTGGGCGAGCGTGTACCGTCATAGTCCACGCCCAGTCCTCCTCCGCAGTCCACGAACTCGACGTTGTAGCCCATCTTGTGCAGTTGGATATAGAACATCGATGCCTCCCTCAGGGCGGTCTGGATGCGTCTGATTTTCGTGATCTGGCTGCCGATATGGAAGTGTATCAGTTTCAGGCAGTCTCTCATGCCCTTCTTCTCCAGCAGTTCCAGTGCGTCGAGCAGTTCGGAACTGGTGAGTCCGAACTTGCTGGCGTCGCCGCCGCTTTCCTCCCATTTGCCGCTTCCGCTGCTGGCCAGTTTGATGCGGATGCCGAGGTTGGGGCTCACGTCGAGTTTCTTGGATATCTTGGCAATGATTTCCAGTTCGTTCAGTTTCTCCACTACGATAAAGATTCTCTTGCCCATCTTCTGGGCCAGCAGTGCCAGCTCGATATAGCTCTGGTCCTTGTATCCGTTGCAGATGATGAGTGAGTCGCTCTGGCACTGTACGGCGATGACGGCATGCAGTTCTGGTTTGGAACCGGCCTCGAGTCCGAGGTTGAATTTCCGTCCGTGTGAGATGATTTCTTCCACTACCGGCTGCATCTGGTTCACCTTGATGGGATAGATTAGGAAGTTCTCCCCTTTGAATTGATACTCTTCGGATGCTTTTTTGAAGCAGCTGCAGGTTTTCTCGATACGGTTGTCGAGGATATCGGGGAAGCGGAGCAGGACGGGAGAGGTGACATCTCTCAATGCCAGCTCGTCCATCACCTCTTTGAGGTCAATCTGCGTGTCGTTCTTACAGGGGGTGACATACACGTTGCCGTTGTCATTCACTCCGAAGTAGGAGGTACCCCAACCGCAGATGTTATAGAGCTCCTTGGAGTCTTCAATGGTCCATTTCTTCATTGTAGTAGTTGTTCTCTGAGTTTTGCTACAGTTATTTTTATTTTCTCGTAATTGTCCATCAGGCTCACGTCGAGTGAGTGCGTGGCCTGGTTGTAGTAGGGTTCTCGTTGGGCCAGTTGCTGTTCCACGAACAGTGCCAGTTCTTCCGGACTTTTGTCCTTGATGAGCGGCCTTACGGTTTTGCCCATCTTCAGATGCTGGCAGAGCACTTCTACAGATGCCTTGAGATAGACCACGTCTCCCTGGCGGTTCATGTAGTCGATGTTGTCGAAGAAACAGGGGGTTCCGCCTCCGCAACTGATGACCACATCCTCAAACTCTGCCACCTCGTGTAGCAGTCTTCGTTCCAGTTCTCGGAATCCGTTTTCGCCCATTTCGGCAAAGATTTGTGCGATGGTCTTGCGGTGTCGGCTTTCAATATACCAGTCGAGGTCATAGAACTGCAGTCCCATGTCCTTGGCGAGGGCTTTGCCTACGGTGGTCTTGCCCGCGCCCATATACCCGATGAGGATGATTCTCTTCATGTTTTCTTGGATGCAACTGTCTGTTGTTAATATGAATCGTCTTGTTGGCTGTTCATCCGTCTGCAAGCCTATTCCTTGCTGGCCTTTTTCTTGACTGGCGTAGCGTTGACGATTTCCATGCATTCGCCGTAGTTCAGTTCGGCCGCTTTGTCGTGCAGGTTTTTGGGGATGCGGTAATTCTTTCCGTCGTAGGCGATATAGGGTCCGTATCGTCCGTTAAGCACTTCGAGCTTGGGGTCCTCTTCAAAGGTCTTGATGTGCCGCTGCTGTTCCTCGTTTCTTTTGGCGATGATGAGTTTGATGGCAGATTCCAGACCGATGGTCATGGGGTCTTCGCCTTTGGGCAGTGACACATATTTCTTGTTGTGGAGCACATACGGACCGAATCTGCCGGCACCGATAACCACTTTCGAGCCTTCGAAATCACCGATTTCGCGGGGCAGGCAGAACAACTTCAGGGCCTCCTCCAGCGTGATGGTTTCCATGCTCTTTTCAGCGGGCAGTTGGGCGAATTTGGGTTTCTCTTCGTCGTCGGCAGTACCGATTTGTACCACAGGTCCGAAGCGTCCGATTTTCACGAATACGGGTCGTCCTGATTCCGGGTCTACACCCAGTTCCCTTTCGCCGGCCTTGTGTTCCGAACGGGTGTTCATGGCACTTTCCACGGTAGGCTCAAAGTCCTTGTAGAACTCTTTCATCATGTCCGTCCACCGCTCTTCTCCTTCGGCTATCTCGTCAAACTTCTGTTCCACCTTGGCGGTGAAGTTATAGTCCATGATGGCGGGGAAATACTGCATGAGGAAGTCGTTCACCACGATGCCGATGTCGGTGGGCAGCAGTTTCCCCTTGTCGCTGCCAGCCATCTCCACGCGTGTGCGCTGGGTCACAAGCTTTCCTTTCAGCACGTCGAGCGTATAGGTGCGTTCCTCACCTTTCTTGTCGCCCTTGTGCACGTACTCGCGTTGCTGGATGGTGCTGATGGTGGGGGCGTAGGTCGAGGGGCGTCCGATGCCCAGTTCCTCCAGTTTCTTCACGAGGCTGGCCTCGTTGTATCTGGAGGGGCCTTGGCTGAACCTTTCTGTAGCGGTGATTTCGCGGCGCTGCAGTATCTGTCCTTCAGTCAGTGGTGGCAGGATGCGCGTGTCCTCCTCTTCGTTTCCGTTGTCGGTGTTGTCGATAGCCACGGTTTCGCGGTATACCTTGATGAAACCGTCAAATTTCACCACTTCGCCCTGGGCCACAAACTGCTCGCTGGTGCCGCTGACGGCGATGTTCACCGTGGTCTTCTCTATCTCTGCGTCGGTCATCTGGCAGGCTGCCGTCCGTTTCCAGATCAGGTCGTAGAGCCGTTTTTCCTGTGCACTTCCCTCGATGGTGGTTTTGGTCATGTAGGTGGGTCGGATGGCTTCGTGGGCCTCCTGTGCGCCTTTCGAGTTGGTGTGGAACTGTCTTGGCTTGCTGTATTCCTTGCCGTAGAGTTTGATGATTTCCTCTTTGCTGGCATTCTGGCAGAGCGAGGAGAGGTTGACCGAGTCGGTACGCATATAGGTGATGTGTCCGTTCTCATAGAGATGCTGGGCAATCATCATTGTCTGCGATACGGTGAATCCCAATTTATGGGCGGCCTCCTGTTGCAGCGTACTGGTGGTGAAGGGGGGCGGCGGTGTTCTCTTGAGCGGCTTTTTGATGACGGCCGCAACGGTGAAATCGGCGTCTTTGCATTTTTCCAGGAATTTCAGAGCCTCTTCATGGCTGTTGAATCGGCTGCCCAGTTCGGCTTTAACCTCGGTAGCAGAGCCGTCGGCATTTATCAGGGCAAAGGTGCCGTTCACCCGGTAGAAGGGCTCACTCTTGAATGCCTGTATCTCCCTCTCCCGTTCCACGATGAGCCTAACGGCCACACTCTGCACGCGTCCGGCAGAGAGGGATGGCTTGACCTTCTTCCAGAGCAGCGGTGAGAGCTTGAATCCCACCAGGCGGTCGAGCACTCTTCGGGCCTGTTGCGCATTCACCAGGTTCATGTTCAGGTGGCGCGGGTTGGCGATAGCCTCCAGGATGGCTGGCTCTGTTATTTCGTGGAACACGATGCGGCTGGTTTTCTTCTCGTCCAGTCCCAACACCTCGCACAGGTGCCATGAGATGGCTTCTCCCTCGCGGTCCTCATCGGATGCGAGCCACACCTTCTCGGCGTTCTTGGCGTTGCTTTTCAGTTCCTTGACCAGTTTGGTTTTCTCTTCGGGTATTTCGTAGTCGGGCGTCAGCGAATGCTCGTTGATGCTCAGTTCTTTTCTCTTCAAGTCACGGATGTGTCCGTAGCTTGACATCACCTTAAAGTCGTCGCCCAGAAATTTCTCAATAGTCTTGGCCTTGGCAGGTGACTCCACGATTACTAAATTCTTCTGCATAAGATTTCGAATAATTTGGACTGCAAAAGTAAGCAAAATTCTTTTCTTACACCTTATATATAGAATAAAATTTTATTTTTTTAGGAAATTAGTGCTTCTTTCATTCTGCTTTCAGAAACTCTTCAGCCAAGCCTTCAGGTCGAGCAGCATCTCTATATGGTAGTCGAAATCCTGGTTGAACCCCCATCCGTGCCCTCCTGTTGGATAGATATGCAGGGTGGCTGGCACGTCGTGGCGGTAGCAGGCCAGATAATAGTTCACTCCATTGGCGGGCAACACGGTATGGTCGTCATCGCTCAGCGCGATAAAGGCTCTTGGTGTCACGCGGGTCACGCGCTGGTCGCAGCTGTGGGTTCTGGTTTGCTTTTTGTTGGCCACCCCTCCGAGGTAGTTCTTCATGGAGCCCTGGTGGGTGAAGGCCGGATCCATGGTGATGACGGGATAGAAGAGCAGTTGGAAGTTGGGGGCGGCATTACCCTCTGCCTGGGTGGCGATGGTGGCAGCCAGATGCCCGCCGGCTGACGAGCCCATGATGCCCACCTGGTTGGGGTCGATATGCCACATGGCTGCCATGCGCCTCACCATGCGGATGGCTTCCGAGGCATCCTCCACCGGTATCTTCCAGTTGCCGTGCGGCATCCGGTATTTCAAGACGATGGCAGCAATGCCCTGCTGGTTGAAGAACGAGGCCCATTGGGTGCCCTCGTGCTCCATGGCGAGAAACTCATAGCCGCCACCCGGACAGATGACAATGGCCCTGCCTGTGGCCTTCTTGGCATCGGGCAGAAAGACGCGCAGCGTGGCTTTGTCCTGTGGGTTGGAACTCTCGGTGGGTGCTCCCTTGGGCCATAGGTCGTACACTTTTCCTTTTTCTGCCATGGTGTGGATGGCTGTGGTCAGCAGCAGCATGACTGCCAGCAGCCTCATACATTTTGTTTTCTTCATGTGATGCTTGTTTTCTGATTGGATATATCTGGTTTGAAATGCAGTCTGCAAATTTAGCGAAAAAGAATCAGATGGCGGCATCCAGGTCAAGAAAAAGCGTCAATAGATAAAAAAATGCACCAAATGGAGTGGATATTTGACAATTTTTTTGTAATATTGCACCCCGTAAACAGATTGTATCATGCACTTATTAGAGAAATTCAGTTACTGCCCCAAGTGTGGCAGCAAGCATTTTAATGTTTCAACCGAGAAAAGCAAGAAATGCAAGAATTGTGGTTTTGAGTATTACATGAATCCGAGCGCTGCTACGGCTGCCTTCATTGTCAATGGTCGTGGAGAACTGTTGGTGGAGCGCCGGGGTAAGGAGCCAGCCAAGGGAACGCTCGACCTGCCCGGCGGTTTCTCCGATCCGGGTGAGACAGCCGAGGAGGGAGTGATGCGCGAGGTGAAGGAGGAGACGGGACTGGAGGTCACCCGTGCCGACTATCTGTTCAGCCTCCCCAATATTTATTTGTATTCGGGCATGAATATCCACACCCTCGATTTCTTCTTCCGCTGTGAGGTGCCTTCCGACGCCGAGCCTTTGGCAGCCGACGATGCGGCCGAATGCTTTTGGATGCCCCTGAAGGATATTCCCATTGAGCAGTTTGGTCTGCGCAGCATCCGTCAGGCCCTGTATCTCTTTCTCGAATCCTGGCAGCAACAGAAGCTCTGATGCCATGTAATAATAACGATGTAGGCTGTTTTTCCTCGATTCCATCGAAGATAAACGGCCTTTTTTAGAGCATCTTAGGTGGGAAAGGACTGTCTTGGCCTGGAACAACAGAGCTGGCGAGCCGACATAAATCAAGAAAAAGGCCTATTGGCAAGATTCTTGTTCCATCTGTGCTATTCAATTGAAATTTATTTTGTAACTTTGCATCCGATTTGGGATTTCGCAATTAATAGTGCTCGAAATTCTTCTGCTGATTTTTTCCCTAATCAGAGAGGTTTGTAGCGCATTGCGGCAAACGTCTGGTTTGTCCGAACCATGATGGTTCATTATTCGTATTTCCGAGGGAAGGAAACCAATGGGTGAATAATGAATCATAAGAAAACTTTTATTTGTTTCATGAGCAATCACAAGATTCTTGGTGCTCTGGCTGTCATGATGGCGGTCGGGGCAAGTTGCTGTGTGCCTGTGTGTGCCCAGCAGCGTATGAGTCTTCAGTCGCTCTACGACCTGGCTGACCAGCAGAATCAGCGTATCAAGGTCAGCGAGGCGGCATTGAAGGCTGCAGAAGAAGGGGTGGCATCGGCCAAGTCGGCCATGCTGCCGAGTGTTGAATTGAGTGTGCAAGGTTCCTACACGGGCAATGCATTCATGATGTCACGCGGATTCTCTACCAGCGGCACAACAGAGTATATCGTTCCGGGCCTTGGTCCGCAGCAGGTGGAGAATGGCAAGCAACCCACCCCCCACTGGGGCAATAGCTTCACGGCTCAGGCCACTCAGGTGATCTATGCGGGTGGTGCCATCCGGTCTGGCATTGAAATGGCCAAGTTGGGACAGCGGATAGCCGAACTTGACGTAGAGAAAAATCGTCAGGAGGTGCGGTTCCTGCTTACAGGCCATTACCTCGACCTCTATCAGTTGCAGAACCAGTTGCAGGTGATAGCGAAGAATATCGAACTGACGGAGAAGGTTATTGCACAGATGAAGGCGCGCCGGGCACAGGGCACGGTGTTGAAGAACGACATCACCCGCTATGAACTGCAGCGGCAGAGCCTGCTGCTTGCCAAGACCCAGGTGGATGATGCGCAGAAGATTATCCGTCATCAGATAGCCACCACCATCCACTTGCCAGAGGGAGAGAATTTCCAAGTGGAGGACCTAAGTTATGACGATGCTGCCCTTCGCCACGACGAAGAGTCATTGTGGCAACAGACGGCATCCGACCATAACATTGACATCCGCCAGGCCTCACTTGCCTCCTCACTGACCGAACAGAAGCTGAGAAACACCCGGGCTGCATCACTACCCTCTGTGGCAGTCGTAGCCGAGAACAACCTGTTTGGACCTTACACCTCTGACCTGATTCCCAAGGATGCCAACGTCAACGCATGGTTTATCGGGATAGGCGTGAAATACAATCTTTCCAGTCTCTGGAAGAACAAGCACGACATCCGTAAGGCCCAGCACGAGCATGCTGAAGCACGCGAGCGTGTGCTACTGGCGCGTGAAGGTGTAGAGAATGGGGTGCAGGCCAGTTATACCCAACTGCTGACCAGTTCTGTAGAGGTGCACACGCAGGAGAAACAGGTGGAACTTGCCGACGAGAACTACAGTGTGGTCAGGAATCGCTATGCCAACGATTTGGCGTTGCTCACCGACATGCTCGATGCCTCCAACACGAAACTCTACGCCGAGATGGCCATGGTGAATGCGCGCATCCGGATGCTCTACAATTATTATAAACTTAAATACCTAACCCATACACTTTAATCAAGATGGAAAAGAAGCAAATCACAACCTACATTTATAATGCCATCATCATTGTCTGCATCGCCTGTGGTGGCGCATATGCCGTGAGTCAGTTTATGCATTTCGGTGGTGGCGAAGTGACCGATAATGCCCGTGTTTGTCAGAACATTGTGCCCCAGAACTGCCGCGTGCAGGGTTTTATCCGCGAGGTTCGTTTTTCTGAGTTCCAAGAGGTGAAGAAGGGCGACACGCTTGTCGTCATCGAAGATGCCGAGTTCCGTCTTCGTTTGGCCCAGGCCGAGGCCGACCTCATGCGTACCGAACGGGGTTCGCAAGGCACGGCCAGCAGCATCCATACCACCAAGACCAGTATCAGCGTGACCGAAGCCGGTATAGAAGCGGCTCGTGTGCAGATGGAGAATGCGCAGCGCGAAGATGCACGTTTCCAGAAACTTCTGCAGCAGGATGCTGTCACGCAGCAACAGTACGACAATGTCCATACCGCTTATCTGAGTGCCAAGGCCGGCTATGAGCAGGCCCTTCGTTCGCGTAACACCCAAGCGGCTGTTGTGGCCGAGCAAGGTCATCACCTGTCGGCTTCCGAGGCGGCCATTGAATTGGCTCGTGCACAGGTGTCACTTGCCCGTTTGAATCTCTCCTACTGTTACATCATCGCCACCTGCGATGGGGTGGTAGGCAGCAAGGATATTCATGTAGGTCAGCTGGTGAACCCCGGTCAGACCTTGGTGAGCATCGTCGATAAACACGAGAAATGGGTAGAGGCCAATTATCAGGAGTCGCAGATGCCGCATGTGAAGGTGGGCGATAAGGTGCGGTTCACGGCCGATGCAGTCCCGGACGTTACCTATACAGGTGTGGTAGAGCGCATCTCCGATGCCACAGGAAGTGCGTTCTCACTGATTCCTGTCGACAATGCGACGGGCAATTTCGTGAAGGTGGAGCAGCGTGTGACGGTACGCATTCGGATAGATGCCTCTGACGACCTGTCGAAGTTGCACGGAGGATATAATGTCGTTTGTAAAGTGGAAGAGTGATGGGAAAACTGACCGAATATCTGATGAAGGCGCCCCCTCCACCACCTCAGATGGGTTTCTGCATGCCCATGATGAAGAGGTGGGTGCCTCGCCCGTTGCAGCCCTGGATCTATGTCGTTACGGCCTTTTGCTTCCAGTTTTCGGGCGGTTTGTATCTCGGTGCTCTTGATGAGATCCGTGGCACCACCCAATTTAAGATTGAGGATGTGATGATGCTGCTCTATGCCACCCTTGCTGGCATGGCGGTTTGGTTTCCCATGCTGTTCAGGATGAAGTTCCGCTTCACCAATCTGCAGCTCCTTTGCACCTCGGCCATCGTCATCGGGTTGTGCAATGTCATCACCATGCACAGCCATTCGATGCCCCTCCTCCTCGTCGTCTGTTTCATGGCCGGTATAGCCAAGATACAAGGCACCTTCGAGTGCATGAGCAATATCCAGAACTGGATTACCCCCAAGCGCGATTTTGCCGTGTTCTTCCCCGTGCTTCATATCATCCTGCTCACTGCGATAGAGGGCGGCGGATGGCTTGCCGCGTGGATGGGCCATCACCTCACATGGCAGATGATGCATGTATTCACCATAGGTACCATGTCGTTCGTCTTGCTGACACAGCTTGTGCTGTGCCGTCCGTTCTGTCCGATGCCCAACCGTTGTTCGCTCAAGGGAACCGACTGGCAGGGAGCTCTGCTCATCTGCCTCACGATGTTGCTCTATTCCTACGTCTTCGTCTATGGCGATTACTACAGATGGTTGGACGGTAGGCCGATCAGGATGGCCTTAGCCTTAGCCCTCCTCTCAACCGGACTGACCCTCTACCGCCTGTTGCATCACCGCTACCCCTACGTAGAACTGCAGTTGCTGAAGTGCAAGAATGTGGTGCCCATCCTCATCGTGACCACCTTGGCCGAACTGGCTTTCGGAGCCGAGCATACCCTGGAGGAAATCCTCTACACCGAGGTTGTAGGCCTTGAAGAGTTGACCAAGGAGAGTCAGTATCTGTGGGCATTGCCAGGCATGTTTCTGGGCATCGCCCTCGACCTCTACTGGCTGAAACTGCAGAAGTGGAAGATATGGAAACTGATAGGCATCGCCTTCCTCTCCATCTTCTCCTACGCCCTGCTGATGTACACCACGATAGGCATGGATGTGAACATGGAGCAATACCGGCTGGCCATCATCCTTCGCGGCTTCGGCTATGGTGTCTTGTCGCCCGCGCTGATGTGGGCATTGCAAGAGTCGGTGCCCAGACTGGAGCTGTTCTTCATGGGCTTGTTTGTGTTCAATATCACCCACATGTATTTTGGAGGAGCCATGGGCTATGGCTTCTATGCCACCATCTTCTCCCATTTCCTCAATGAAGACATGATGCACTATGGCCGACAGCTCACCCTCACCCATCTTGATCTGAGCACCTTCCGTTTCGGAACCTTTATGGGCGGCGACTATCTGCACTCCATGATGCTGGTAGCCATCAAGCAGGTGTATGGCTACGTCATCTGGTTCTCCCTCTTCCTGGCATCCCTCTTCCTGCTGTGTGATATCCCGGCCGTCAGAACCAACATACGAAAAGTGCCTCTATGGCCTGTTTTGGCGATAGAATATTTGGCTGAAAGACGCAGGAACCTGTCCTGACCAATGCCCTGGCATCGCATGAGATGTTGGGGCATTTTTTTCGCATCCTCCACCTACTTCAAAATAGGCAGATGTCCGCAAGTAAATAAAGAACGGATGCAAAGATTTTTATTTCGTCGAATTCGCGTTAATCTTATCGGTGAGAAGGCTATCCTATTGCAAATAGGAAGCAGGAATGAACATGTGTTCCATCGCAAATCCATCGCCAAGGCTTTTATACGGCTACAAGAATCCGGCTGCAAGAGACAGCGAGTAAAAGGACCCACTATCCCCCGTTTTGGTTCACAAAACAGCATGGAATGTTTGGAGGTATCGGCCAAAATCATTACCTTTGCGGCGCAATTCATCCCTAAAACCTGATGCGCTCTATCTCGCAAATTGTTTAACCCCTTTATAGTCTTACAAACCCCATGACCAAGAAAACCTTTTACCTGGCTCTGCTGTCCCTGCTTCTCGGTGCAGCAGGCATTCATGCCCAAGTGCGGCAGACCGTAGCCATTCTCGGCGATTCCTATTCCACCTTCGAGGGTTACATCTATCCTGACACCAACGAATCCTGGTATTTCGTGAAGAACAACCCCAAACAAACAGACCTGAACGATGTACGCGACACCTGGTGGTGGCGTGTTGTCAAGGAGGGCGGCTACAAACTGGGTGTCAACAACTCCTATTCGGGAGCCACCATCTGCTATACCGGCTACAATGATGCCGACTATTCGCCCCGTTCGTTCATCACCCGCCTGCCCCAACTCGGTACCCCCGATATCATCCTTATCTTCGGAGGAACCAACGATTCCTGGGCCGGAGCCCAGATGGGCGAATACAAATACGGCGATTGGAAACGGGCCGACCTCTACTTCTTCCGTCCGGCCATGGCCAAGTTGCTCGACGATGCACAGAAGCGTTATCCCAATGCCCGCCTGCTGTTCCTGCTCAACAGTGAGTTGCGCGACGAGGTGAACAGTTCCGTGCGCACCATCTGCAAGCACTACGGCGTGAGTCTACTCGAACTCAAGGATGTGGACAAACTTGCAGGCCATCCCACGGTCAAGGGCATGGAGAGTATCTCCCGACAGGTGCTCAAGGCGTTGCAGCAGTAAGCCTTTTCCATTCTTTCAGATTCCGTCTGATGTCGATGGATTCGATAAAAATCAAGGGAGCATAGCCGTTGCGGCAGTGCTCCCTTGTCTGGAATGATGGTATTGGCCCTGTCAGCCTATTCGGCCTTCTGCTCCGGCTTGTTGATGTTGGTGAGGGTCTTGCCTTGGTATTGGCCGGTGAGCGCATCGAGGAAGGTCTTCACCTTAGCCACCTTGGTCTCAGGCATCTTCCTGCCCACCTGGTATTCGGCCATCATGTCGATAGCCTTCTCCAATGTAGGCACGCTGCCGTCATGATAGTAGGGCCAGGTGAGGGCCACGTTGCGCAGCGTAGGTGTCTTGAAGCGGTAGCGGTCGCGCTCCACCCGGGTCTGAGCCCAGCGTCCGTTGTCGGCATCGGTCAGTCCCGACTTGGCGTTCACCTCACGGTCCTGGAAATAGTTGGCGCGCTGTCCCATCAGTTCGTACGACTGTCCACCCATGATGACACCCACGTGACAAGTGGCACACTTGTAATCCTTGAACAGGGCATAACCCTCAATCTGGTCGGCGGTCATCGCGCTCTTGTTGCCCTTCAGATACTGGTCGAAGGGGCTGTTGGGTGTGAGCAGTGTCTTCTCATATTCGGCGATGGCATCGGTGATGGTCTTCTCATTCAGACCTTCGGGATAGACAGCCAGGAAGCGTTTGTTGAAATTTGCGTCGGCAGCGAGCTTGGCGGCAATCTCTTCAAACGACTTCGATCCCATCTCCACGGGATTGAGGGGAGGACCGGCCGCCTGGTCGGCAAGCGTAGCGGCGCGGCCGTCCCAGAACTGTACAAAGTTGAAGACGGCATTGAAAGAGGTGGGCGCATTGATACCGCCAAACTGGCCTCCGATACCGTCGGAGAACTGATGGTTGTCCACACCCGCCATATTGATGGCATGGCAGGAAGCACATGATACGGTGTTGTCGCCCGAGAGGCGGTTGTCGTGATAGAGCGCCTTGCCCAGTTCCACCTTGGCAGGATCCACGGCAACGGAGTCGGGGATGGGGCGTACAGGCTCGTTCTTGAACTCCTCGGCAGCCAGGTTGTTGGGGTAGAACTGTGCGCGGTGCAGCTTCACCCAGTCGAGTGCGATATCGGTCTTCGAGGCAGTGAGTTGCGCCCCCCAGTGGGCCAGATAGTAGGAGGCCAGCGGCATGGTGCCGTCGGCGATGCATTTTTCTACCTTGGCCAGATCCACCTCGTTCACGGCCTCGCTGGCAGCCAGCGCTTTCATCATCGGCTCGATGTCAAACATCTTGTAGCCCTCGTCTACGTGGGCCTTGATCATCGAACTGGCCACCGGCCAGGTGGCATAGAACGGGAGGTCGGGCTTGGCCGTATGGCAGAAGGCACAACCGCCGTCGTCAAGAATCTTTGTCATCTGCTCGTTGGCGGGCAGCGACGGGTCAGGAGCCTGGTTTACGGCACGATAGGTGATGGCCAATCCCACCACTGCCACGGCTCCCGCCACGATGATTTTACTTGATTTCTTCATACTTGTTTTGAATGGATATAGGGTTAAATAATCGATTTCATCGATAGGAACGGGACTAGTAACTGTGCAGACTGTTGGCTGCTGATGGCAGCAGGTTCACGCCATACCAGCACATCTGCAACAGGACGAAGCCTGCAATGAGCCACCAGTAGACGAACAGGTCTCTCTTGAAAAGGCGCTGGTGGATATAGGCGAGATAGACACACCAGGTGGCTGCTGCCCAGGTCTCCTTGGGATCCCAACTCCAGTAGTTTCCCCACGCCTGTTTGGCCCATATGCAGCCCGAGAGCATTCCGAAGGAGAGAAAAATTATGCCGATGCGCGCCAGACTGTCCGTTGTCCTGAGATACTTGCCCGATTGGCGCCATAGTCCGGCCGTTGCCAGCAGGAAGGCACAACCGAAGATACTGTAGGCGAACATGTAGGCTGTCACGTGCGGGATGAACCAGACACTCTGCAGGGCGGGCATCAGGCTCTGGTCGTGTAGGTCGGGCTTGGCGATATTGATGATGATAAACACGAGGGCCATCAACAAGGAGGTGAATGGAATCCAGCGGATGTGCCATCCTGCATATACCATCCATCCCGACACCATCATGAATAGCGAATACCAGAGGCGGGTCTCGCCGAGTGTGCGCATGGGGGGGCGGCCCAGACCGACCCACAACCCGATGATGAAGAGCAGATAGACACCTATGCCGGCTCCCATCATCCATTGGCAGACGCGGCTCGTCTTCCCTCTCTTCTGGCTGATTGCCGCAATGGCACCCATGGCCCATAGTAGCGTTGCAACCAGGGCGAACGGCAGAAACAGACTCCAGGTAATCATGGTCGGGCCTCCTTTCTTCTCCGGTTTCTTGCGCTCATCATCCAGATGGTACCGGCCAGCAACATCAAGATGCCAATCAGCGATACATATTTCCAGGGCTGGCATACCAACAGCAGCAGGCAGCTACTCACCTCACCGACACGGGAATCAGTCTCATAGTTCATCAGATAGAGGTCTTCATCCCAGCTGATGGAGTAGGGATGGTTCACTGCCAGCGGGCAGTCCGTCCCGTCGATGCGGATGGTGGCCGAATATTGTACGGGCGAACCGTTGTCTGCGTGGGTTTCTATCTTGAAGTTCATCAGCTTCAGGCTGTGGCTGATGGGTTCCATGCGTTCTTTCTCTTTGTTCAGGGCGCTGGTGGTCTCCTGGGTACGGCCAACGACAGCGTAGAGCTCCTTGGTGTCTCCCGCACCCGCCATTCCGCTGAACAGGGCGATCCACAAGCCGAGATGCGTGAGCAGGAAGGCGAAATCGCGCCGTGTCGCAAATTGGCGCATCCGGTGGATGATTACTAAGGCCAGGTGGGTCAGCAGCAGTGCCATGGTCACGACAAAGGGCCAGGAGGTGGAAAACTGTGCCCATTCGGGAATGGTGCTCCCGATGATGCACCACAGAGCCGTCAGTCCCAGCAGCCAGCAAGCCATGAGCGGCGATCCCAGGAAGCGTAGCCAGCTTTGGTCTCCCCATTCCTTTTCGGCCACATAGAGCAGTGCCACAACAGCCACTCCTACCGACCAGCCGATGGGGGAGGCAAACAAGGTCACATCTATAGGCCCCATGAGGGACAAGATGCCTGTGGATAGGAATAACGTTTTAATCATAACTCGGCTGCAAATATACAACTTTCTTGCGTTCCTTCCAACATAACAGACCTTTTTTTTGATGATAAGAATTTATAACGCAGATTATTTGACTTTCTCAAGCGCGGATTCAACTAGCAAGTGCAAATTTACAAAATCTTTTCATAAAAGCACTCTCTTGGTGTTGAGAATTTGCGCAAGTTCAACTAGAACTGCAATTTTCTGGTAGATGAGAATAAATAATCTAACGTGAGCTCGACGAAAATACTATGATTGGTAATTGGCTGGAAGCCAATATCC
>JAEDMP010000009.1 GCA_016302965.1 Bacteroidaceae bacterium | reverse complement strand
TGAACGCTCATGTCTGGAATACTGAATAGGCTATCCTTGTGGCAGTACGCTGCCCAGTGTACTGTAGTACTTACGCCAATGTACCCCAGTACACTGGGCAGCGTACTGGGGTAATTCCGGGCAGCGTACTGGAGTACGTTGGGCAGCGTACTGGCTACACTTCCTCTATCCCTAATTCCTTGCGATAAGCCTTGGGGGTGATGTGGAATTGGTGGAAGAAGCCGGAGATAAGGAAGTTGGGCGACTCAAAACCGCATTCGTCAGCAATCTCGGTGATGTCGAGGGGTGAGGTTTCGAGCAGTATCTTGGCTTTGTTGAGCATCAGCGCATAGGCCATCTGTCGTGGATTCTTGTTGATGTTCTCTTCCAGAAGCGTATAGAAGTTGTAGAGCGGGATGCCAGCCTTGTTGGCCAGTTTCCTGACGGTCAGTCCCTTGTCGTTTTTCAGCAGCGGCATGATGGCAATCATCGCCTGTATGAACTGCTTGTCGAGCGTCTTGTTGTCGACGTTGTCTACGGATGAGATGCCATGGTGCAGATTGATGTGCTCGCGCTTGATATCGCGGCTTCGGTCCATGAAGTTCTTGATTTTCTTCACAATCTCCCTTTCGCGGGCATTTCTTTCTGCTTGTCTTCTGTAGTTTCGGTTGTAGGCATGGATGTTGAGTCCTGTGAGCAGCAGAATGGTTGTCAGCAAGAGCAGTTGCAGTCCTGTTGTCTGCCACCAGGGCTCATTAATCGTGATGGTGACTACGCTGGGCGGTGTCTTCCATTCGTATGGGAACATGGATGCTTGCACCTCTACAGTATAGTTGCCGGGGTTCAGTGCCAACAGCGGCAGGTGGAGAACGCCGCTCTTGTCTACCATTCCGTTTGAGTTAGCTCTCGACAGGATATGCCAATCATTCCAGTAGCTGTTTTCACCTGTTACACGGATGCGGTAGAAGGTTTGTTGGGGTCTGAAATAGTTGAAGCTCGAGAAAGTCAGGTTGATGGAGTTCTTGTTGTTGTCGAGCTCAATATGATTCTTGTGTGAAGAGATATTCTCGATAATGATACCGTTTTCGCGTGTCGTAGGCGAAATGAACGATCCGTTGACCATCAGTCGGGTCATCTTGGGTTTGAGGGTCATCGAAGTGGTTTCGAGCATGGTGAAGCGCGAGGGGTCGAATGCCAGTACGTGATCGATGGCAATCATGACAATCGTACCGTCATCCAGTTTCATGGCCCGGTTGTTTTCAAACATCTCGGCCGGCACATTGTCCAGGTCGTTGTAACAGCTGATGAATTTCACCTTCCGGTCCCTTATCACCAAACAGCAAATGCCATAGCTGGTACATGCCCAGATATTGTGCTGGTTGTCTTCTACCACCGAGTGGATGACATCATTGGGCATTCCGTCTTTGATGGTGTAGGTGTGGGTGGGTATTTCCTTGGTTATGTCCTTTCCGGTATAAAGCTGCAATCCCGATTGTGTGCCAATCCATTTCCAGCCACGGCTGTCGGTAAAGATACAGTTCACCCCTCTCTTCAGGTCCCATCGGGTGACGATTCCTTTCCGGTCCATGATTTGGGCATACTCCAGTGCCAAGGGCTTGTCCCAGGTATAGGTGATGAAGGGTGAGGTGATAGGCTTGCTGTACATCAGTCCTCTCTTCTCGGTTCCGATCCAGATGCCTTTCTGTTGGTCGAAACAGATGGTGTTCACGTCTGTGGCAAGCTCCTTGCCGTTCAGCATTTTGAGCTTGTCGTGATGGGTCATGTTTCCATTGCCTAGGTCATAGGTCCAATAGCCGAAATTGGCTGCGATGTACAGCAGGTTGCCCTGAATGGCCATATTGTTCAGGCTGTAGTCTTGGGTCATGATGGTTTTCCACTTCTTCATCTCTACGTCGTAGTAGAGCAGGATAGAGTGGTTCTTGCCGTTCCTGATTTGGAAAAAGCCGTTTCTGAACGGATAGAGTACCGACGATGAGGTGTAATGGTCCTGGATGTCTGGGCTGTAGGCACGTGTGGTGTAGAGTGGTTTGCCTGTCTTCAGATGATAGCTGCGCAGCTCTCCGTTGTCGTAGAAGAGCAGCAGTTGTCCGTTGCACTGGTCTACGTCTTGCAGGTTCAGGATGGGGTCGGTGTCAATCTGGTAGGGGCGGTCTTTGTTGGCGAGTTGGCCTTTGCTGACAATCCACAATTCACCTTTTGAGCATACGAAGAGGTCTTCAACTTCGCCTTTGATTCCTTCCTCTCTGAAGAGGGAATCAAACCGGACGATGGCTTTCTCGCTCTTCATGTCCACGCAAACCACCTCGTAGCGGTGTTTGAGCCAGAGCCTTTCGTGTTTGTCGCAATAGAGGTGGTGGTTGCCGCGGTAATTGTTGATTTTGAAGCGGTTGGCTGCTTTGGGTTTGATGGTGTTGAAGGAGACACCGTCATAGAAGCTGATGTCTCCGATTGAGGTGATGACCATTCTTCCGTCGGGGAGACAGAGAGAGGTTTGTGCACAGTTGTCTGCCAGTCCGTTCTTGGCGTTTATTACTCTGAATAAACGCTCTTGTGCGTGCAGGTTGGCAAATGCCACCAGCAGGCAACACACCGATAAGATGTGCCGAATCAAGATAGTTGAACGTAGGTTGTTTTTCACTTCTGGCATATTGTGTGTAAACTAATGCGCAAAGATAGTCATTTTTTATTGAACTGCAAACAAATCGTGGATATTTTTTTCGTTTTGTGGACATTCGCCGATTTCTTTTCTGGATATGCCTCCGTTTGGGGGCCGTGGTATAGTCAGAAACAATCAATGGCGGAATTCATCTTGAGGATGAAATCCGCCATTGTACGGGAAGCTCTCCTGTTGCTATGGAGAGCGGTAATGGTCGAGGTGACAGGACTCGAACCTGCGACAGCCTGGTCCCAAACCAGGAACGCTACCAACTGCGCTACACCTCGTAATGAGGGCGTTCCGAAGTGTGCTATTGCCCACTGCCAGGCAACCCTCATTGTATTTCGTCTGCAAAGTTACAAAAAAACGTTGAACCCTGCAAATTTTTTACTGTTTATTTGATGATGTCCAGCTCCTTGAAGATTTTTGTGAGCACTTGTACGCCCTTTTCCACCTGTTCTTTGGTGTGTGTGGCCATCAGTGCGAATCTCACGAGGGTGTCCTGCGGGGCGCATGCTGGGGGGATGACGGGGTTGATGAACACGCCTGCGTCGGATGCCAGTTTGGTGACAAGGAAGGTCTTGTCCACGTCATGCACATAGAGCGGGATGATGGGGCTTTCGGTGTCTCCAATCTCGAATCCCTCTTCGCGGAATCGTTTCAGTGCATATTCGGTCACATCCCAAAGGGCTTTGATGCGTTCCGGTTCCTGTTGCAGGATGTGCAGGGCTTCCATGGCAGCTGCGGTGGCAGCGGGGGTGTTGGATGCGCTGAAGATATACGTGCGGCAGGTGTGGCGGAGGAAGTTGATGGTGTCGGCATCACCGGCAATGAATCCGCCGATGCTGGCCAGCGACTTCGAGAAGGTGCCCATGATGAGGTCTACCTCGTCGGTCAGTCCGAAATGGTCGCATACGCCTCTTCCGTCGCGTCCGAATACGCCCAGTCCGTGGGCCTCGTCCACCATGATCGAGCAGTTGTACTTGTGCTTGAGTGCCACAATCTCCGGCAATTTGCAGAGGTCGCCCTCCATGGAGAATACGCCGTCCACAACGATGAGCTTCACGGCCTCGTGGGGCAGTGTCTTGAGGATGTTCTCCAGGTCCTCCATGTCGTTGTGCTTGTAGTGCAGTTGCTTGGCAAAGGAGAGTCGTCGTCCGTCAACGATACTGGCGTGGTCGCGGTCGTCGCAGATGATGTAGTCGCCTCTTCCTACCACCATGGCAATGACTCCGGCATTGACCGAGAAGCCAGTAGAGAAGCATAGAGTGTCGTCCTTGCCCATGAATGTGGCCAGTTCTTTTTCGAGCTTGACATGCAGGTCGAGCGTTCCGTTGAGGAAACGGCTGCCGGCACATCCTGTGCCATACTTGTCGGTGGCAGCCTTGGCTGCATCGATGATGCGCTGGTCGCCGGTCAGTCCGGTGTAGGCATTGGAGCCGAACATGAGCACGTCGTGGCCGCCCATGACCACTTCGGTGCCTTGCTTGCCTGTAATTTCCCTAAAGAAGGGATAAACGCCTGCCTCCATAAATTTCTGGGGCTCGCGATAATTTTGGTATCTTTCTTGTAGTTGTCCCATTGTTTTAAAATAGGTGAGAATATCAACTCATAATCGAATGAGGCTGCAAAGTTACATAAATTTTACTAAATAACTGCATGTTTTGGTAATTATTCTTCTTTTTAGTGTTTTTTATGTGCGAATTGTGTGGGAAAATCGGCGGAAATTAGTACTTTTGCACTAATGAACAAGAAACAAGCCGTATTCATCATGAATCCGCGGTCGGGTACTCACAGCAAAGGAGAGATACCTCGGCTGATTGAGGAGCACCTTGACAAGGGGCTCTATGATTATCGTGTGGAGGTGACCCGTTATGCCGGGCATGCCACGGAGATTGCCCTCCAGTGTGTACAGGAGGGGGCTGATGTGGTGGTGGCAGTAGGTGGCGATGGCACCGTCAATGAGGTGGCTCGTGCTCTGGTTCATTCTACGGCGGCTTTGGGTATTATCCCCTGCGGGTCGGGCAATGGTTTGGCTCGCCATCTCTGTATTCCCATGGATGTGAAGCGTGCCATAGGGCTGCTCAATCATTGCAAGGTGGAGAGTCTCGATTATGGTGTCATCAACGGGCTTCCCTTCTTCTGTACCTGCGGCATGGGTTTCGACGCCTTCATCAGTCTGAAGTTTGCCGAGGCAGGCAGACGGGGGAGGCTGACCTATGTCGAGAATGTGTTGCGCGAGGGACTGAAATACCAGCCTGAGACCTACGAGGTGGTGGATGAGACGGGAGCTCGCCGCTACAAGGCCTTCCTGATTGCTTGCGCCAATGCGTCGCAATATGGCAACAATGCCTATATCGCCCCTAAGGCTACCATGACTGACGGCCTGATGGATGTCATCATCATGGAGCCTTTCACTGCCTTTGATGCCCCGCAAATCAGTATCGACTTGATTAACCGTACGCTCGACAAGAATTCAAAAATCAAGACCTTCCGCGCCAAGAGCATCCGGATTCACCGTTCCAAGCCGGGAGCCATCCATTTTGATGGCGACCCTACGACCACCGGTTGCGACATTGACGTGCATATCGAGGAGCGTGGCATCCGCATCATCACCAATCCCGAGGTGATTGAAGACAATGCGCAGCCCAATGCGGTGCTCAATGCCTTTTCGGATTTCTTTAGTAATATAAATAATGTACGCGATGATATAGAGAAACAGGGACGTCGCATCCAGGCCATCAACAAGGTGCTGTTGCGCAAGCTGACCAGTTCGGCAAAGGCCGACAAGACCAAGGGTGCGCCGGGGGATGCTCCGGCTGTTTCGGATGCCGATCGTGAAACCAATCAATAACTATCATACCATGGATTGTCAAGAAGAATTGTTTCCGTTAGTGGACGAACAGGGGACTGTCATCGGCAGTGTCACCAGAGGGGAGGCGCATGGCGGCACCAAGCCTCTTCATCCCGTAGTCCATCTCCATGTTTTCTCGTCCCGGGGTGAGCTTTATCTTCAAAAGCGTCCCCGGTGGAAGGATATCCAGCCAGGCCGCTGGGATACCGCCGTGGGAGGGCATGTGGATTTGGGCGAGAATGTCCAGATGGCTTTGCAGCGCGAAGTGTCCGAAGAGTTGGGCATTACTGATTTCGAGCCGGAATCGATGGGGCATTATGTGTTTGAGAGCGACCGTGAGCGGGAACTCGTGTTTGTTCACCGCACGGTTTATGATGGTCCCGTGTGTCCCAATGAGACTGAACTGGAGGAGGGCCGCTTCTGGAGTGTCCAGGAGATAAAGGAGCATTTGGGCAAGGGTGTCTTTACTCCCAATTTCGAGCAGGAGTGGGTGCGCTTTTTCGGCAGTGCCGATGATGAAATCCTATGTAGAAAGTAAACTGGCAATAATGCCTGATAACCATTAAATACTTTTTTCCAAATTATTACTTATGCAATTGTTTATCGTATATACTATTATTTGTGTCGCTGTATCGTATGCGCTTGTCAGTCTCGTAAAGTTCCTGCTTGGAAGGTCTGATGGGCATAAAGGTTGTTCGGAATGTCATGCAAACGAAAAAAAATAAGGCGTTTTTTGAAAAAGATGCCGGAAAAATTTGGCTATTCCAAAAAATAGTCGTACCTTTGCAACCGCAAATGCGAATGGTACCTTGGCCGATCGGTTAGGTAACGGTCTGCAAAACCGTGTAGAGCAGTTCGACTCTGCTAGGTACCTCTCCCTTCCCCCTGAGCGGAATTCTTCTTCGGAAGTGTTCCGCTCTCTTTTGTTTCGGCCTGCGCGGTTCGTGCATGCGGTATCCCTGACACCCTGTCTGCCCCTCGTCAATCCTCCAAAAGCAAGCGCCATTTCTCCTGGAAGCAAGCCTGCAGAGCGACAACAAATCGAATATATTGAAAATAAATGTTGCAAATTTTGCATAACACAATAAAAATGCCTATATTTGCACGCTGATAACGTTGGATCGCCCGGGCATGAAGCCCCGGGGTCAGAAGACAAGCATGAATCATAATGACAACCACAATCGAAAGATGAAGAAATATTTGCTGCTGATTGTTACAGTACTGATGATGGCCGTGCCGTCAAGGGCCGTGCTCAAGGAGAAGAACCTGGAGAACACGCTCATGATTTTGAAGACAGAGCTGGTCAACTATCATCGGGAGCTCGACAACCAGAACTCGGAGAACAAAAAGCGCGGTGAGGTCATACGCGAACAGCTCATCAGTCTCTTGCGTAACAGCAACCGTAACTCGCTGATGCTCTATTCGCAGAAGCAGGACTATGTGTTCGACCTCACCTATGCCTGTCATGAAGCCACTGAGCAGTTCCAGAACTTCAAGAAGACACAAATCCCTTTCCGGAATTACATGGCCAATACCGAGCAGGAAATCGGCCGCTATGACAGCCTTATCGGCAGCCTGCGCAAGATGCCTGCCATGATGCTCTCCGACCGTGCCCGCACAGACCGCAATGTGTGTCTGACACTGGCCACCAATATCCGCAATACGCTGGTGGAGAACCGGGACAATACGCAGGAGTATATGCGTATCTACGAGATGGCCGAACAGCATCTGAAAAACATGAACGACTATGCCAACAAACGGTATGGCGACATCCAGACCAGCATCTTCAGGAATGGTGGCGAAGACTATTTCACCATCCTCGGAAAGTTGGGCTCCGTGCTCTCGCAGACCCAGGAGACCGTGAGCCAGAAGTACAGGATGCGTCCTGGCAGCCGTTCGCAGTGGGACAGCCGTTTCATCTTCGGCCTCTTCCTCATCATCCTCTTTTATGGAGTGGTGGCATCGGCGCTCAACCTGCTGGTTGTACGCCTGTTGCTGCCCAAGCGTTTCCGCACCGAGGAGTTCATGAAGAAGCGCACCTGCGTTATCCTTGCCTCCACCACTTGGACCTTTGCCCTCATCCTTGCCATTGTCAAGGCTGCCTCTGAGCAGAATTTCATCATCATGGCGAGCGACCTGTTGGTAGAGTATGCGTGGCTGCTGGGTGTGATTCTGGTCTCGCTTCTGTTGCGTCTGAAGGGGTCCCAGATTCATAGTGCTTTCCGCATCTACAGTCCGCTCATGGTGGTTGGGTTCATGGTCATCTCTTTCCGCATCATACTGGTTCCCAATGAGCTGGTCAACCTGATTTTCCCTCCCGTGCTGCTGTTGTGTGCACTGTGGCAGTGGCGGCTCATCCGAAACCACAAGTCCAATATCCCGCGCTCCGACCTTTTCTATACCTACAGCTCCCAGGCCGTTTTCATCTGCTCGGTGGTGTGCTCGTGGGTGGGTTATACGCTGCTCAGTGTGCAGTTGCTCATCTGGTGGATTATGCAGCTCACCTGCATCCTCACCATCACCTGTCTGCGCCGCTGGGCCAATCTGTATGGGTTGCGCCACCGTATCGGAGAGCGTCCCATCACGGAGACATGGCTCTTCTACATGGTCTATCAGGTGGTATTGCCGATGATGAGTGTGGCCTCGGTCATGATTTCCATCTACTGGGCGGCAGACGTGTTCAATCTGAGCGACCTCTGTTGGAGCGTCTTTACGAAGAACTTTGTTGATCTGCCCGACTTCAAGCTCGGACTTCTCCGCCTGGCCGTAGTGGTGAGCCTCTGGTTTGCCTTCTCCTATATCTGTCAGACGGTGCTGGATTTGTTGCGCATGCATTTCAGGCAGAGCGACCCCGAGACCGCCGAAAGCCGCACGATGATGGGCAAGAATATCATCCAGGTGGTGGTATGGGGTGCCTGGGCACTCATCAGCCTCTCCATTCTCGGCACCAGTTTCACCTGGCTGATGGTGGTATCGGGAGGCTTGTCCACCGGTATCGGTTTCGCATCGAAAGACATTCTGGAGAATATCTACTATGGCATCTCGCTCATGGCCGGCCGCATCAAGGTGGGCGACCTCATCGAGTGTGACGGCATCCGCGGAAAGGTGGCATCCATCAGCTATACCAGCACCCTCATCGAATCGGTCGACGGTTCGGTCATCGCCTTCCAGAACAGTCAGCTTTTCACCAAGAACTACAAGAACCTTACCCGTAACCATGGCTATGCGCTCTCTGTAGTCTTCTTTGGCGTGGCTTACGGTTCCGACCTCAAACAGGTGAAGGCTTTGATAGAGGATGCGGTCAATGGGCTGCACCATCCTCTGCTCGACCCCGACCGTCCGGCCAAGGTGGTGGTAGTCGATTTGGGTGACAACAGTGTCAATCTCAAACTCATCACCTGGGTGCAGGTGCTCAAGCAGGCCTTTGCCGAGAGCGACCTCAAGGACTGTATCTATACCACCCTCAACGAGCACAACATCGAGATTCCCTTCCCGCAGTGTGATGTGCATATCCGCAACTGACAGTTCCTCCTGCAGCAAGCGCCCACAGTTACGAATCCAGACACCTATATATAATCATCTGTATAATTATCGCATCAAACAACAATCGTCATGACGAAAAAGACATATATAGCAGGCCCCTGTGTCATCGAGAGTGCCGAATTGCTCGACGAGGTGGCACGTCAACTGGTGGCCATCAACTGCCGCCTGCATACCGACATCATCTTCAAGGCCTCGTTTGACAAGGCCAACCGCACGAGCATCCGTTCTTTCCGTGGTCCCGGACTGGAGAAGGGACTGCAGATGCTGGCCGATGTGAAGTCGAGATACGGCCTCCGCATCCTGACCGACATCCATGAGAGCTGGCAGGCAGCCCCAGTCGGTGAGGTGGTGGATGTCATCCAGATACCAGCCTTCCTCTGCCGGCAGACCGATCTGCTGGTGGCGGCAGCCAAGACAGGCCGTACGGTCAATATCAAGAAAGCCCAGTTCCTCAGTGGCCCGGACATGGTCTATCCCGTAGAAAAGGCGCGCGAGGCAGGAGCAAGCGACGTATGGCTCACCGAGCGGGGCAATATGTTCGGTTATAACAATCTGGTGGTCGACTTCCGCAATATCCCTGATATGAAGGAAATTGTCCCCCAGGTAATCATGGACTGTACCCATAGCGTACAGCGTCCCGGAGGCAGCAACGGCAAGACTGGAGGCGACCGCCGCTTTGTGCCCGCTATGGCTTTGGCCGCCAAGGCCTTTGGAGCTACAGGATGGTTCTTTGAGGTGCATCCCACACCCGATGCTGGCCTGAGCGACGCCGCGAATATGCTGGAGCTGGACAAGCTGGAGTCCCTCATCGGGCAACTGGAACAAGACTAATCATCCATTAACGGGCAAAACCCGCCATATCCCAATAGCATGACAACCAGAGAATACGCCATACAATGTATCAAGGATGAGGCCCAAGCTTTGCTGGACCTGATTCCCAAACTTGACGAGAATTTCGACGAGGCGGTGGAGATGATATTCCACTGTCATGGCAAGGTGATTGTTACCGGAGTAGGCAAGAGCGGCCATATCGGAGCCAAGATAGCCGCCACACTGTCGAGCACCGGCACCCCCTCGTTCTTCACCAATCCACTTGATGTCTACCATGGCGACTTGGGCGTGATGACCAAGGACGATATCGTGCTTGCCATCTCCAACTCAGGCCAGACCGACGAGTTGCTCCGCTTTCTGCCCATGGTGCTTCACATGCAGATACCCATTGTGGCCATGAGCGGCAATCCCCGCTCGCTGTTGGCCAAATATGCCACCTGTCATCTGAACGTGAGCGTGAGCAAGGAGGCATGCCCGCTGAACCTGGCTCCCACGAGCAGCACTACCGCCACGCTGGCCATGGGCGATGCCCTGGCAGTGGCTCTGATGGAGAAACGCAACTTCCAACCCAAGGATTTTGCCCAGTTCCACCCCGGAGGGGAGTTGGGCAAACGTCTGCTTACCACCGCCCAGGATGTCATGATTTCGGACCATCTGCCCGTTATCACGCCAGAGATGAATCTTGGCGATGCCATCATCGCTGTCAGCCAGGGCAAGCTGGGGCTGGGGGTGGCCGAGCGTGACGGGGTCATTGCCGGACTCATTACCGACGGTGACATACGCAGAGCCATGGAGCGCTGGAAGGCCGAATCGTTCAACAAAACCGTGGCCGACATCATGACCGTCCATCCCAAGACCGTCTCTCCACATGCCAAGATATCAGATATACAGCAGATAATGAACCGTCACAAGGTTCACTCGGTGCTCGTCGTCGATGAGGAAAACCATCTGCTCGGAGTGGTAGACCACTACTCGTGCATGATCTGATACCATTATTCACATCCACTTGACTGTATACGAAGATAGAACCGATGAGTGCAAAAAATAAACTACTGATACTGCTTCTGGTGCTGTTGGTGCCGATGATGACAGCCGCTGTCTACCTTTTCAAGACGCTGGATGCCAAAGACGGACTCACCAGCAGTCAGGTGAACTGTATCGTCAAGGATTCCAAAGGATACGTCTGGTTTGGCACTCCCGCCGGACTTTACCGTTATGACGGCTATTCCTTCAAAAGCTTCCAATGTAACTCGCAGGATGGGTCTTCGCTCCCCGACAGTTATATCATCAATATCCAGGAGGCACTCGACAACAGCCTGTGGATAGAGACCGCCACCGGCTTCTGTGTCTATCATCCCCAGTCGGAGACCTTTGAGCGAGACATGCATCAGGTCTATGCCCGCATGGGCATCAGCGATACGCCAACCATCGTCTATTTCGACAAATTCAAGAATCTCTGGCTCTATGTGCCGCAAAAGGGTATTATTGCCTATAACATGCAGCAACAGCTCATTTATGAGTTTGGCTATATGGAAGGCAGTCAGGGCATACCCCATGGCAAGGTATGCTCCATCAGCGAGTGTCGCGACGGAGCCCTCATTGTCTACGAGGACGGAACGCTTGCCTGTTGTGACATTATGCACCAGCAGCGTGTCGTATGGAAGAATCAGGAGATAGCCAACAAGGGACTTCGCCACACGCCTACGCTCCGTGCATTTGCCGACCAGACCGACAATATCTGGCTCTATGGGCAAGGTACGCTCATGTGTCTGAACAAGAAGGCGGCCATCTGGGAAACCACCCTGGGCGACAGTCTGGGATTAGTCAATGACCACGTAGACCGCAGCGTTACCGGTATGGCTGCCGACAAGATAGGCAATATTTGGATTTCTACCGACCACGATGGATTGCTCAAAGCCCATGTGAATACCCATCGCATGGAGCGCGTGGAACCGAAGAGCATGAACGGCAATCAGCAGCATATTGTCTCGGTGCAGACCGTCTATGTGGATAATACTGACCTTTTGTGGGTGGGAACGGAACGCAACGGTGTGGCTTTCTATGGCAACAATATCTATCGTTTTGATGCCAAACCGTTGGGAGACATTACCGCCATCGCCGAAGACGTGAACGGACGCCTGTGGTATGGCACCAGTGACCGGGGAATAGTGGGCTATAACGGACCCCTCAGCGGACAGCGCATCTCCTCGATGGCATCGACTGCCGATGGAAGTGTCTGGGTGGGAACCAAACGCAACGGACTGACCCGTATACGACCAGATGGCACCACCACCTGTTATACGGCCAATGACAGCTCGCGCACCCTCATCAACAACCAGGTGACCAGCCTCTGCACCGACAAGAGCGGCAACCTCTGGATTGCCACTGCCGGCGGACTGCAGGTATACAGTCTGAGAATGAACAATTTCTCCTCCTATACCAAGGAGAACGGACGCCTGCACACCAACAACGTGACCAGTCTCTGCTGCGGACGAAACAACCGTATGCTGGCAGGTACCGACCAGGGACTGCTTGAACTCAACCTCTCCACCATGGAGAAAACGGTGCTCATCGGCAACAGTACCAATATGAAGACCTTCACCAACAACTATATCACCCAGGTGTTCGAAGACTCTCGAGGCATCATCTGGGTGGGTACGCGTGAAGGACTGAATATTCTCAGCAACAATAACGACAGCCTGAATTATCTCACCGAAAAGAATGGCATCTGCAACAATAACATCTGCGGTATCGTAGAAGACAAGAACCACAACATCTGGGTGTCTACCAGCAATGGCGTCTCCCGGGTGGTGGTGCAGCGCGACCATGAGCGTGGCTCCTTCAACTTCGGCCTCTACAATTATGATACCTCCGACGGACTGCAGGGCCACGAGTTCAACAAGGGTGCCATCCTGGCCACCGCCGACGGCAGAGTCGTGTTTGGCGGACTCTATGGAGTGAACGTCACCCGCAAGTTGGGCAAGAACGATACGGGTGGACTGCCCCGTGTGATGCTGACCCAGCTGATTGTTGACGGAAAGGAGATACAGATAGGCCATGAGTATGATGGCAATATCATCCTCTCCCAGGCCCTCAACGAGAGCCGTGAGATAGTGCTCAACAACAATCAGAACACTTTCTCCATCAAGTTTGCCGCAGGCAACTACAACCAGAGTGAGCGCCTCCAGTTTGCCTATCTCATGGAG
The DNA here is from genome assembly GCA_016302965.1 of Bacteroidaceae bacterium. Classification (GTDB taxonomy): domain Bacteria; phylum Bacteroidota; class Bacteroidia; order Bacteroidales; family Bacteroidaceae; genus Prevotella. Next base: position 32,650 of record JAEDMP010000009.1, on the reverse strand, counting down.
GGACTCCACCATGATTGGCGCAACGGCAATGCGCTGAGCCATGGCGTGGATTTCGAACGGCTCTCCAGCGGCACCTATACCCTCCATGTGAAGGCTGTGGGAGCTGACGGATCGGCCAGCAACCAGGTGCGCCAGCTCAAGATTACCATCCTGCCCCCTTGGTGGCTCTCCTGGTGGATGATTCTGATTTATGTGGTATCTGCTCTGCTGATTGGCTATTCCTGGCATTTCGGCATGAAGAGACAGGCCTATGTATGGAAGAAGAAAAAAGCCGTCATCAATGAGCTGATGATGCAGAAGGAGGAAATCAAGGCGGCCAGCGATGACCTCCGTCAACCCATGGCACGCATGGCTTCCATCATCGGCAACATCACTGAGATGCCCACCACCAGCATCGAAAGCAAGGAGCAGCTCAATGCCCTGCATTTCCAGATGCTGCAGATCATCACGCGCATCTCCGAGATGCAGACCGTATTGGAGAATCCCGAACAGAAGGCGAAGTCGACTGCCTCTGACCGACTGCAGCTCAACGACAACGGTATGGTGAGCATTGCCGAGATGACCGAAGGCGAACTCACCTCAGAGATACGTACCCATCGTACCGACCTGCCCACCCAAAAGTATACGGTGGCCTTTGTCGATGACAATCCCAGATTCCTGAAGTTTGTGGAGAAATATCTCTCCAACATCTACGACCTGCATACCTACAACGACATCGAGACCGTGGCCAGTGACTTGCTTGTGCTCAGTGCCGATGTGCTGGTGTGCAAACAGAACATGCCGATGATGACGGGTAGTGAACTCTGCAATCAGCTGAAGCTCAATCACAACACCCACCAGACAAAATTCATCCTCATGACCGATGGCGTGCTTACACCTCAGGACATGGAGGGGATGAATATCACCCTGGCTGCCGATGACTATTTGGCTAAACCCTTCAGTATGCAGGATGCCGTGATGCGCATCAACCGCATCCTCGGACTGGCACCCACCGAGTCGCTGCAGGATGTGATAGAAGGTGGGGAGACCCGTATGCTTGAGGGTCGCAATGCCAGTATGACTACCGCCACAGAGAGCTATGATGGCGATGGCATCAATCTCTTGTCAGACAGCGGCCTGGACAATACAGCCAAGATGGATGCACCGTCTGATAGCGCTGGTAAACTGGACTCTGACTCCAGTATGACAGCCGTCAAACAGCCGGGTGGCGTGAGCGAGGAAACCAAACAGGTGATGGAGCGATACTACGGACAAGACGGTACCATCGGCAGCTACAGCATGAGTGACATCATGGACCAGCAACTCATCCGCAATGTGGAGCAGTATGTTGTGCAGAACATGAGCCGGGGCCAGATCAGTCTTGAGGATATGGCACTGGCCATGGGAATGGGGCGCGTGCCTTTCTTCCATAAAATCAGGAATATCACCTCGAAGACACCTGCTGAACTCGTGCGCGATCTGAGACTGAAGCATGCCTGCACGCTGCTCGAGCGTACCAATATCAATATGAGCGAGCTCGCCATCAATGTAGGCTTCATGACTGCTGAGAACTTCATCCATATCTTCAAGGAGAAATTCGGCATGACCCCGCTGGAATACCGGCTCAAGAATAAAAAAGTGTAATCAACCATCATGATCAGACAGACCCTTCTTGCGGTGCTGTTGCTATGCAGTGGCCTGGCGGGCTACTGCCAAACCAGTGACACCGCCATTGTCAGGATACTACAGGCCCATGGGGTAGACTTCACCCATAACAACCGTGTGACACTGTTGCCATCGGGCCACGAGAAATTCGAGGATATGTTCAACGCCATCCGACAGGCCAAGAGCAGTGTCCATTTGGAGTATTTCAATTTCCGCAACGACTCTATCGCTTCTTGTCTCTTCGAGCTGCTCCGCGAGAAGGTGGGGCAGGGGGTGGAGGTGAGAGCCCTCTTCGACGGGTTTGGCAACGACTCCAACAACCGGCCGTTGAAGAAGAAGCACATCCGAAAGTTGCGTAGCGACGGTATCGAAATCTATGAGTTCGACCCCGTTCGCTTTCCCTGGATCAACCATGTCTTCACCCGTGACCATCGCAAGATTGTGGTCATCGACGGACAGGTGGCCTATACGGGAGGGATGAACGTGGCCGACTATTATATCAACGGAACCGACCAGGTGGGCGAATGGCGCGACATGCACTGCCGCATCGAGGGGGATGCCGTCAACGAGCTGCAGCGTATTTTCCTCAGAATGTGGAACAAAGTGACTAAACAGCAGATTGGCGGTGACCGGTATTTCAGGGGAGGGACAGATGTGACGATGGAGGGACTGAAGCCTGACACCACCAGTACCTCGGGCCGGAAGACCATTGGAATCGTCAACCGTGAGCCCCGCACCTCCAATGAAATCATCCGTCGACTCTATATCAGTGCCTTGGACGAGGCCCAGGACTCCGTGCGTATCATCAATCCCTATTTCACGCTCAAGCACTCGGTGAAGAAAGCCTTCCGCAGGGCTCTGAAACGTGGTGTGAAGGTGGAAATCATGGTATCGGCCAAGAGCGATATCCCGCTCACCCCCGATGCCGTATTCTATTATGTCCATAAACTCATGAAGCGGGGTGCCCACGTGTGGCTCTACCAACCCGGTTTCCATCATAGCAAGATTATGACCGTCGACGGTTTGTACTGCACGGTGGGCAGTGCCAACCTCAATGCCCGCAGCCTGAAATGGGACTATGAGGAGAACGCTGTCATCATCGACCCTGAAACCACTGCCGAACTCGACCGGATGTTTCAGGACGACAAGCAGAAAAGCATCCGTCTCACCCCCGAATACTGGAAGGAATTCCGTTCGCCCTGGAAGCGTTTCGTGGGTTGGTTTGCCCATCTCCTTTCCCCCTTCCTTTAATATCATCCTCCATCCCCCCATCATGTCCACTTCCCACATATCTCCCAGAAACGTCACCCTCTCCATCGTCAAGGCCATCGGCATCATCCTGATGGTGATGGGCCATGCCGGCTGTCCTGGTTTCCTCTGTACGTTGCTGTATGAGTTTCACATGCCGCTCTTCTTCATCGCTGCCGGCTATTTCTTCTCGTCACGCTATCTTAGCGACGAGGCAACTTATGTCAAGAAGCGCATCCGCCGTCTGTATGTCCCGTTTGTGCTTTGGTCGGTATTTTTTCTGCTGCTCCATAATGGGATGTTCCGGTTGGGGGTGCTCAACGAGCGATTCGGCAATATCGCTGGTGGTGTGACCCATCCCTACAGCTGGCATCAGATGCAGCAGAATCTTTGGAACATCCTTTGTTCGATGGCGGGTTATGACCAGTTTCTGGCTGGTGCCTTCTGGTTTTTCCGGGCTCTCTTTGTGGCCAGTATTGCCTATCTTGTGGCTTGCAAACTGGCGTTGGGGATGCAACATTGGCTCGCCGGCCGATTCTCCTGGCGGCGTTGGAATGATGACTGCTGGTGGATCCCGTTGACTGTGGCGCTGGCCGCTCTGCTACTGGCCGTCTGGAAGACGGGTGAGGGGCTCCGCATACTGCCTTTGGTGCAGGGCGGTTATCGCGAGATAATGGGCACCTTTTTCTTTGCCTGTGGTCATCTGTTCCGCTGTTCGGTGACCCGTAGCTTCTCGTCCCCGGTGCTTGCCGGTTGGCTCCGTCCCCGGTGGTGGAAGGCTCTGCTGTTGGCAGCTGTCGTCTGGGCTTTTGCCTGCTGGGCGCCTGCCAGCATGGACTGGAAGTCGGATCTGGTCCGTTGCCTGTCTCTGCCGTTGCCCGCACTGGCCGGATTCCTTTTCTGTTGTATGGTTGCCGTCTGGCTGTCCCGTCATGGGGGCCGGATGGGGCGCTGGCTAGCTTGGTGTGGCGACCATACCCTCTCCGTCTTCGTGCTCCATCTGCTGGCATTCAAGGTGGTGAGCCTGGTGAAAATTGCCTGGTATGGGCTTGACCCCATGCAGATAGGTTGTCATACGGTCATCCATGAACATGTCCATGATGATGCCTTCTGGCTGCTCTATACCCTTGTTGGCGTAGGTCTGCCGCTGCTCTTGGACGGTACCTGTCAGCGGGTGAAGCGTCATTTTGCAAAGTCGGAATGTCAGAACTGCGGGTGAGTGTATAAAAAAATCAAATTAAGGGCGATAAGATTTGACAATTCCAACAATTCTTTGTACCTTTGCGTACACATTCCGTGGCTTGTATCTTCAGGATATGCTTTGTCAGGAAACACTACATGGATATGCCACAAGTGAAAGCCTTCATACGGTATGTATCTGCGGGAAATCAACAGACTAAATCATCAATTATTCGATTCAAAATACATCATTATTATGACCATTAACGAATTCAATTTTGCCGGCCAGAAGGCCATTGTGCGCGTTGACTTCAACGTGCCCCTCGATGAGAATGGTAACATCACCGATGACACCCGCATCCGCGGTGCCCTGCCCACCCTGAAGAAGGTGCTCGCCGACGGCGGTGCCCTCATCATCATGTCACACATGGGCAAACCCAAAGGCAAGGTGAACCCCAAGTTCTCACTCGGTCAGATTGTTGACGCTGTGAGCGCCGCTCTCGGTGTGCCCGTACAGTTTGCTCCCGACTGCGCAAAGGCCCAGGAAGCTGCTGCCAACCTCAAGGGTGGCGAGGTGCTGCTGCTCGAGAACCTGCGTTTCTATCCCGAGGAAGAGGGCAAGCCCGTGGGCATCGACAAGGCTGATCCCGCTTACGACGAGGCCAAGAAGGCCATGAAGGCCAGCCAGAAGGAGTTTGCCAAGACGCTCGCCAGTTATGCTGACTGCTACGTGATGGATGCCTTCGGTACTGCTCACCGCAAACATGCTTCTACCGCCGTTATCGCCGACTACTTCGATGCCGACCATAAGATGCTCGGCTATCTGATGGAGAAGGAAGTGAACGCTGTTGACAACGTGCTCAGCAACATCAAGCGCCCCTTCACTGCCATCATGGGTGGTTCAAAGGTATCTACCAAAATCGGTATCATCGAGAACCTGCTCGGCAAGGTTGACAACCTCATCCTCTGCGGTGGTATGACCTATACCTTTGCCAAGGCTCTGGGTGGCAACGTGGGCAAGTCTATCTGCGAGAACGACAAGCTTGACATCGCACTCGACGTTATCAAGAAGGCCAAGGAGAACGGTGTGAACCTCGTGCTCGGAACCGACTGCATCGCCGGTGACGATTTCAAGAACGACTGCAACACTCAGGTATGCCCCGCCAACGATATTCCCGAGGGATGGGAAGGTCTGGATGCCGGTCCCGAGACCCGCAAGGCTTTTGCCGCTGCCATCGAGAGCGCCAAGACCATTCTCTGGAACGGTCCTGCCGGCGTATTCGAGTTCGACAATTTCGTAGGTGGTTCCAAGGCTATCGCTGATGCCATTGCCAAGGCTACTGCCAATGGCGCCTTCTCACTGATTGGTGGTGGCGACTCTGTGGCTTGCATCAACAAATTCGGCATGGCCGACCAGGTGAGCTACATCTCTACTGGTGGTGGTGCATTGCTCGAGGCTATCGAGGGCAAGGTGCTTCCCGGTGTGGCTGCCATCAAGGGCGAATAAACCTGCTGAACGGTAATCATACAGAGAAATGGATGCATCCCTCCCCAGACTGTTGGGGGATGCTCCGTTTCTCTTTTATGCCCAAACCGAAAATCCAAAATGAACAAAGGCGCTTGTACCAAGCGTGGCACACAAACACAGTGACAGAATTTGACTCATTATTTCCGATGAAGGACCAAACATATCTTCCTTCCTGTTCCTGATACAATTTGAGCAATGAAAACAACCATTTTTTCAACCATCTCGTTACTGATTATCCTTGCCTGTGCTTCTTGTGGCAGTCAGGCACCTACCGGAAAAACATTTGCCACAGACTCTGTTACCGCTACTGCCAACAGTGAAGGCGTAGAGGTAAGCATTTCTGCCGTCTATCCGCATTTTACGGGTGAGCAGCCTTCCGTTTTGGGAAATGCCGTCTGCGAGTTTATCGACGAGCAGTTGGGAGGCACCTATCAGGGCTCTCTGCGCGGCGACTCTTTACTCCAGTACTATGCCAATCTGAAGGGAGCAGCACTGCGCAAGGACTATGCCGAACTGAAAGCGCTGGGAAGCAGTGTGCCTGCCTTGCACTATGGTGTAGAGATAGAGAAAATCTATGAGACTTCACAATATGTGACCTATTTGTTCACCCAAGAGGATTATCTGGGTGGAGCCCACGGTTCCATGCAGGTCTTGGGTATGACCTTCCGCAAGTCAGACGGTCGTCGCTTTGGCTGGGACATGCTGCATGACGAGGAGGGCGATGCCTTCCGCAAAATCATGAAAGAGGGACTGATGCGCTATTTCTCTGAACAGGGATTCCGTATCAACAATGACGAAGACCTGCAGGGGGCTCTCCTGATTGATGATGTGAACAGTTTGCCACATCCCGTCAGCCCTCCATATCTCACCTCTGAAGGCATACGTTTCATCTATCAGCAGTATGAAGTAGCGTGCTATGCCGCCGGTATGCCTACGTTTGCTGTTCCTCTGCACAAGGTGGATCCGTTCCTTTCTTCAGCTGCCAAGGCTATGGTGAAGGCCGCTGCCCAGCAGTCTGACGTTGAGGAATAGCCGTTCTGGGGCAGGAAAATCTCATCAACGGACCCCATAAAAAATATAGAAGGGTTGAAACAGGACGTTCCAACCCTTCTTAAAACTATGAGAGAATAAGTAACATGGGTAATTACTCATGTTTACTTAATGCTGCAAAAATAGTGATTATTTGGATTGCTTCCAAATTTTTTCTGTTAATTTTTTGCTTCTCACATAAAAAAACTGCCGAATCGCATAGATTCGGCAGTTTTTTATGGTTGTCAATGCCCGTTTATGGCATCCGAAGGGAGGCTATGTCAGTCGCTGTTCTTTCCTCCGAAGATTCTCAACAGGGCGAGGAACAGGTTGATGAAGTCAAGATAGAGGGAGAGGGCACCCAGCAGGGCCAGTTTCTGCATCTGGGCGCTGGCATCGGGAGCCATCAGCAACATCTGCTTGATTTTCTGTGCATCGTAGGCGGTGAGACCTACGAAAATCAGCACACATACGCAACTGACAATCAGTTCAAAGCCAGTGCTCTTGATCAGGAAGGTATTCACCAGTGAGGCGATAATCACGCCAATCAGGGCGAAGAGCAGCATCTTGCCTAATGAGGTGAGGTCGGTCTTGGTGGTATACCCCACGAGAGCCATCACGGCAAAGGTGCCCGCCGTAATCAGGAAGACACTGGCGATGGAGGTGGCGGTGTAGATGATGAAGATGCTCGCCATCGTCGCACCGTTCACAACGGAGTAGAGGATGAACATCAGTGTGGCCATGGGCAGCGACAGTTTGTTGATGGCTGCCGACAGACCGATTACCAGTCCGAACTCAGCGATTATCAGTCCCCAGAAGAGCAGGCGGTTGGTGAAGATGGCGGCAAGCAGGCCGGGAGAAGAGGCCACTCCGTAGGCGGTGATGCCCGTGATGATGAGGGCAAGCGTCATCCATACATACACCTTTCTCATCAGAACGGGAAAGGCACTGGTCACCGAACCCTGATAGGATCCGGCATAGTTTTCCATTTCATAATTGTTGTAATTCATTTTCTTTCTCGTTTTTGTTTGATTGTAATTTTGTTATTATTATGTATTTAAGCTTCTCAAGTTCAGTATGCTTAGCAATATTCGTCCGGGAACGCCCTAAGGGGCAAAAGCATCCTTTTCCAACATTACTTTTCTTCTGTTTATTTCTCTTCTAATGCTGTTGCCCTTTCTGGGCGCATTATCATTCTGCATACCCTTTCAGGGCGTACTATCACTTTTGATAACCGATCCATTTGAACTTTCGGCAGATGAATGATGAGGTGTTCTTGCCGTGTTGGGTGTGCATAACGGGAGAGAAAAGTCCGAATCGCGATACAAAGATAGTGTATATCCAAGATAATCCATCATTTGCAAAGATAAGAATTGCAAATTGCATCCATATTTAACTTTTATTGTTGATAAATCCGTAAATCCGCAACGGCTGCCAGATAATTCCTCATGTTTCCTGCCTTATGGATTTTCTTCCAGGGTTTGCGCCCGATGGTGGGTTCGAGATAGTCCCAGAAGGTGCGGAGTTTCATCAGTTGCTGGCTCTCTCCGGGAATGAATCTGCTGTATGCTTCAGCCAGCAGTTCGTGCATCCGCTTGATTCTTTCCACCAGTTCACGGTCGGTCAACACCTTCCTCTCCTTGTATTCCGCAGCCAAGGTGGGGCGGGCCAGCAGTCCGCGTCCGATCATGATGCCATGCAGCCCGGGGTATGCCTGCTCGATGCGATGGATATCGTTGATGCCATGGATGTCGCCATTGTAGATCAGCGGGTGTCGGCAGGCTTCGGCAAAAGCGGCAAACGCCTCGCTGTCCACCTCGCCCTTGTAGCCCTGTGAGGCCAGTCGGGGATGCAGCGTGATGTGGGTCAGCGGTGTGTCGTTGAGCATGGGCAGGATGTTCTTCCACTCCTCTTTTTGGTTCAGCCCGATGCGCATCTTGACCGAGAACTGCAGCTCCTCATGCTGCGCAATCCTGTCGCAGATTCCCCTCACCTCCTCCGGTTTCACCATCAGTCCGGCACCTCGGCCATGATTGGTCTGCAACGGAAACGGACAACCCATATTCAGGTCGATGCGCCGGTAGCCCATGGGTATCAGCGTAGCGATGAGCATGTCCAGCTCCGTGCCATCCCTTACAATTACCTGTGGCACGATGGGCACTCCCAGGTTGTTCTCCGGGTTTACGTCTCTCAGGTCCTTGCTGCGCACCCTGCCATGCTCCAGCCGCATGAAGGGCGTATAGTAACAGTCCACACCGCCGCAAACGTCATGGTGAATGCGTCGGTAGCAGTCTTCGGTATATCCTTGTAAAGGAGCAAAATGGATGGGTAACATAACTGCTGCAAAGGTAATACAAATTGCAGACATGACCAAACAAAGAGAAAGATTTTGTCCGTTTTTTACATCTGCGTCTCAAGGATTTCCATTACCTTTGCATCCTGTAGACTTCAGGTTTGGGGATGAGTAGCCCCACCTATTATAATAAAACCAAAAAGAAACGAAAGAAATGGAACCATTTACAATCAGATTGGAGAAACCTCAGGAGCAACAGGAGGTAGAGAATCTTATCCGGGAATCATTCTGGAATGTCTATCGTCCGGGATGTCTTGAACACTATGTCATGAACTGTCTCCGCCACGACAAGGCGTTTATACCCGAACTCAATTTCGTGATGACCATTGCGTCCGAAGGCCATGAGCAACTCATCGGACAAGCGATGTGCATGAAGGCCGAACTTACTTTGGATGATGGCGGAACCTTCCCCATCATGACCCTCGGACCCATCGGCATCCATCCCGATTACAAGCGCCAGGGCTATGGCAAGGCGTTGCTCGACCATACGCTCAAGAAGGCGGCCGAGATGGGTTTCGGTGCCGTATGCTTCGAAGGCAACATCGATTTCTACGGCAAGAGCGGCTTCACTTTCGCCTCCGAGTTTGGCATCCGTTATCACGGACTTCCCGAGGGCGAGGATGCTTCGTTCTTTCTCTGCAAGGAACTCCTGCCCGGCTATCTCGATGGGGTGAGCGGCGAGTATGCCACGCCTCAAGGCTATTTTGTTGACGAGGCAGCGGCGGAAGAGTTTGACAAACGCTTTCCTCCCAAAGAGAAACGGAAGTTACCGGGCCAGTTGTGGTAACAGACTGGGATCAAGATGCCTTCCTGTATGCAGAAGGGGTCTTGCCGGTATGTGTCTTGAAGAAGCGGACGAAATGCTGGGGATAATCAAAGCCGAGGCGATTGCTGATGATTGTGATGGTCAGTTTGTCGTCATTCAATAGCTGCTTGGCATGGGAGAGCAGACGGTCGGCAATGATGTCCTTGGCGGCACGTCCGGTCTCTGTCTTCACCAATGTACCGAAATAGCCTGTGGAAAGGCAGCACTTGTCGGCAAACCAGGCTACCGAAGGCAGACCTTCGCGTTGGGCTTTGGTGTTGATATAATCGTCAAGCAGGGTGATGAATTTCTTCACCACGCTGTGGTTGCTTTCCGACGGTTCTATCACCGGTCCGTAGGGTCCGTAGGCGATATAGTCTTCGGAATTGACATACTGGAAGAACGTGATGAAGTCGGCGTTGGTGGTTGAGTATCCGCCGACACCGTCGTAAATCTCACGGTTTCTGACCTTAAACTCGTATGCACACGAGTGCAGGCCGAGCCGTTCCTTCACGCTCGACCAGAATGATGTTTGTTGAACGATGGGTGTGCATTATGCGTCTAAGATGTTTTTCGGTTCGATGATAATGTCCACGATAATGCTGTTTTTTTTTGTTATAATGGTTATCAACTGGTTAGGCAAAGATAGGCATTTTTTTGGGCCAGTATGCCAAATGTTCATCCTTTATTAACTGATTATTAACGGATTTTCCATCATATTATCTTATCCCTATCATCGGTTAAAAAAAAGTAAAATGAGGGCGCTGGGTGGGGGATATGTGCGGAATGTCGGAATTAATGATTACTTTTGCATATTCAACAGTATAACAGACAAGCATGACAGAAACCATACAAATCAGAAACGCACGTCCCGACGAGGCCACGCCCATCGCCTCGCTCATCATCCAGGCCATGCAGGAGGAGTGCTGCCGATACTTCTGCGGCAACGACTGCACGATGGACGATTACCTACAGCTGATGGCTGAGATGGTGAGGAGGGAAGACACCCAATACAGCTACAGCAACACCCTCTGTGCCGTCAACGCCGACGACCGGACGGTGGGCATCATCGTGAGCTATGATGGAGCAAGGCTTGCCGAACTGCGCCGTCCCTATCTCGAGGCACTGCTCAGCCGCTACGGACGCGACATGAGCCATATCGACGACGAGACAGAGGCTGGAGAACTCTATCTCGACTCGCTCGCCGTGAGCCCTGATTACCAGGGACAAGGCATCGCCACCCGGCTGTTGCAGGCTGCCGCCGACAAGGCTGCTGCCATGGGCATCGGAGCCGTGGGACTGCTGGTAGACGACAACAACCCCAAGGCCGAGAAACTCTACCACCGATGCGGATTCGTGACCGTGGGCGACAACCGGTGGGGAGGACACGCCATGAGGCATCTGCAAAAGAAAACAAGTTGAAAACTATGATACGGACAACAATGAAACAAAAACTGATTCTCGCCCTGCTCGCCATCGTGACGGCAATGCCCGCCATGGCCGAGAAACTCGTGAGCCATCCCTGGCAGGGAAAACGGGTGGCCTATTTCGGCGATTCCATCACCGACCCGCGCAACAAGGCTTCGAAAACCAAGTACTGGGGATTCCTGCAACAGTGGCTCGACATCACCCCCTACGTCTACGGTGTGAGCGGAAGGCAGTGGAACGACATCCCCCGGCAGGCCAACCTGCTGAAACAGGAGCATGGCGACGACTTCGATGCCATCCTCATCCTCATGGGTACCAACGACTATAACAACGCCGTGCCGAGAGGACAATGGTTTGACGAAAGAGTAGAGAACGTGGAGTATGGACACGGCTATGCGAAACGCATGGAAAGCCGCGTGAGACGCATCCCCAACAAGGCTGCCGACACCTACCGCGGACGCATCAACACCGCTCTCGACACGCTCAAGAAGATGTTCCCCACCAAGCAGATCGTGCTGCTCACACCCATCCATCGCGCAGGATTCTACGCCAACGAAAAGAACTGGCAGTGTACCGAGGACTACATGAACCGCTGCGGAGAGTTCCTCGACGGCTATGTAGACGATGTGAAGCAGGCGGCCAACATCTGGGCCATGCCCGTCATCGACCTGAATGCCGCCTCGGGACTCTTCCCCATGGTGGAGGAGCACGGACAATACTTCAACCGGGCTGATACGGACCGCCTCCATCCCAACGACAAGGGGCACGAGCGCATGGCCAAGACACTGATGTACCAGTTGCTGGCACTGCCCTGCACCTTCGACTGAACGGCACCGACGATCGCCGGCCCTAAGGATCCGGAACAACATCAAGAAATTATAACAAGACAAGATACATACAGATGAAGATAGGTCTTTTCATACCCTGCTATGTAGACGCCCTCTATCCACAGGTGGGCGTGGCTACCTATAAACTGCTCACCCGGCTGGGACTCGATGTGGACTATCCGCTCAACCAGACCTGTTGCGGACAACCCATGGCCAATGCCGGATTTGAACGCATGGCCGAGGGAGTGGCCCGGCAGATGGACGAACTCTTCGCCCAGTTTGACTATGTGGTGGCACCATCGGCCAGTTGTGCCGCCTTCGTGAAAATCAATTATCCCCACCTGCTCCATGGCAAACACGAGTGCCAGACCTCAAAGAAGATCATGGATGTGGTGGAGTTTCTGCATGATGTGCTGAAGGTGAAAGAGTTGCCCGGCAAGTTCCCCCACGTGGTGAGCCTGCACAACTCCTGCCACGGAGTGAGGGAACTCGGACTCTCCTCGCCGTCGGAACGCAACGAACCCCGATTCAACAAAATCAAGGACCTGCTCCAGCTGGTGGAGGGCATCACCGTGAAGGAACCCGAACGCCCCGACGAGTGCTGCGGCTTTGGCGGCATGTTCTCCATCGAGGAGACCGCCGTGTCGGAGCAGATGGGCAAGGACAAGATAGCGCGCCATATCGCCACGGGAGCCGAATATGTGACCGGCCCCGACTCCTCCTGCCTCATGCACATGCAGGGCATTGCCAAGCGACAGCAGTCGCCCATCCAGTTTATCCACGTCGTAGAAATCTTATCAGCAGGACTATGAGCACCCAACACAGCAAAGCAGCGGCCCGCTTTCTGCAAAACGCAGAGAAGGCCCAATGGCACGACGCCACCTTCTGGTCGGTGAGAACCAAGAGAGACAACCAGGCCCGACAACTCGACGAGTGGGAGAGGCTGAGAGAGGCGGCCAGCCAAATCAAGATGCATACCATCACCCACCTCGACCACTATATCGCCCAGTTTGCCGAAGAGGCCGAGAAGAACGGGGTCAACGTACACTTCGCACGCGACGCCAAGGAGTTCAACAGCATGGTGCTCAGGATACTGAAGGACAATGCCGTGAAGAAACTCGTGAAGAGCAAGTCGATGCTCACCGAGGAATGTGAGATGAACCCCTATCTCGAAAAACACGGCATCGAGGTGGTGGAAACCGACCTGGGAGAGCGCATCATCCAGCTCATGAAGTCGAAACCCAGCCATATCGTCATGCCCGCCATCCATATCACACAAGAGGAGGTGGGCGACCTCTTCCGCGAGAAACTCGGCTCCGAACCCGGCAACAACGACCCCACCTATCTCACCTACTGCGCACGCATGAGTCTGCGCAATGAGTTCATCACGGCACAGGCCGGTATGACGGGAGCCAACTTCGGTGTGGCCGAGACGGGAGAAATCGTGGTGTGTACCAACGAGGGCAATGCCGACATGAGTACCTCGGTGCCCAAACTGCATATCGCCGCCATCGGCATGGAGAAGATTATCCCCAACTACCAGTGCCTCGGCGTGTTCCAGCGCCTGCTCTGCCGTTGCGGTACGGGTCAACCCTCGACCACCTTCACTTCGCATTTCCGGAAACCCCGACCCGGGGGAGAGATGCACATCATCATCGTGGACAACGGACGGAGCGACATCATGGCCGACCCCGAACACTGGCAGTCGCTCAAGTGCATCCGCTGCGGCGCCTGCATGAACACCTGTCCCGTCTACCGCCGCTCGGGCGGTTACTCCTACACCTATTTTATACCGGGCCCCATTGGCATCAACCTCGGCATGCTGCGCGACCCCAAGGCACACAGCGAAAACGTGAGTGCCTGCTCGCTCTGCTGCTCCTGTGACAATGTGTGTCCCGTCAAGGTGAACCTCTCGGAACAGATCTACCTCTGGCGTCAGGGACTAGAGAAGATTGGCAAGGAGAGCTGCAAGAAGAAGGCGATGAGCCAGGGCATGAAACTGGTGTTCGACCGCCCCGCACTCTACCGCACTGCCCTCCGCTTCGCCCCGCTCGCCAATGCCATGCCCAGGGCACTCACCAACCTGCCCGTCAACGACTGGGCGCAGGCCCACGAGATGCCCGTCTTCGCATCCAAGAGTTTCCACCAGCTGTGGCAGGAAGGAAAGGTGAAGAAGGGATAAGGAAAAAATCGGCTTATATCAAGAAAGAACCATCGACATGAACAAAGAAGAACTGATTGCCAAAATCAAGAACAATACCAAGGTGCGCTACGAGATGCCCGACCTCAAACTGATTGAACCCACCGAGGTGGAACAGCTGCAAGAGGTGTTCGTGAAGACCTGTGAGACGGTGGGTGCCCAGGTGGTGGTCACCTCCACCGAGGAACCGACAGACCTGGCCGCTCTCGTGAGGATTCTCTATCCCGAGGCCAAGGAGATAGCCTCCAATCTGCCCGAGATGCAGGAGATAGCCACCCGTAATCCCGATACCGTCGACGATGCCTCCGACCTCAACGGTACGGACGTGGCGGTGGTGAGGGGACAGCTGGGAGTGGCCGAGAACGGGTGTATCTGGGTGCCGCAAACCATGAAGGAGCGGGCCGTCTGTTTCATCTCCGAGTATCTCGTCATCCTGCTCAGCCGCGAGGCCATCGTGAGCAACATGCACCAGGCCTACCAGAATATCCGAATGACCGACTATGGCTACGGCTGCTTTATCAGCGGACCGTCAAAGACGGCTGACATCGCACAGGCACTCGTCATGGGCGCACAGGCTGCCAGAGGGGTGACGGTGGTCATCACCGACTGAGCCCCGATACCTACCACAAAAACATAAACACAGACATAGATGATGCAGACATTCAACGACACATTCAACGACTTTTTGGCCACCCTGAGTTCCTGGCTGTGGGGATGGCCCATGATTATCCTCTTGCTGGGAACCCACGTGTTTCTCACCATCCGGCTGCGCTTTCCGCAACGATGGATATTTACGGCCATCCGCCTGTCGGTGAAGAAAGACCCCGAGGCCAAGGGCGACGTGTCGCAGTTCGGCTCGCTCGCCACGGCACTTGCCGCCACCATCGGAACGGGCAATATCATCGGTGTGGCCACAGCCATCGCCCTGGGTGGTCCAGGGGCTGTGTTGTGGTGCTGGCTCACGGGTGTCTTCGGTATCGCCACCAAGTATGCCGAGGGACTGCTGGCCATCAAATACCGCATCACGACTGCCGACGGACGCATGTTGGGAGGCCCGATGTATGCCCTGGAGCGCGGACTGGGCGCACGCTGGTTAGGGGTGCTCTTCGCACTCTTCACCGCCATCGCCGCCTTGGGCATCGGCAACACGGTGCAGGCCAATGCCATTGCCACCCTGGCTCATGACACCTACAGTGCGGAGCCCTGGATGACTGGCCTGTTGGTGAGCCTGCTGGCGGCTGCCGTCATTTTGGGCGGGGTGAAGAGCATCGCCCGCGTCTGTGCCATGCTGGTGCCGCTGATGGCACTGGGTTATGTGGTGGGCTGTGTGGTCATCCTCTGCTTCAATGCCGACTATCTGCTGCCTGCGCTCAAACTGATTGTCGTCTCGGCCTTCCAGCCACAGGCGGCCGGAGGCGGGTTCGTTGGGGCAAGCATCATGATGGCGGCGAGATACGGTATCGCCCGAGGCCTGTTCAGCAATGAGTCGGGACTGGGTTCGGCACCGATTGTGGCTGCCGCCGCACAGACCCGCAACCCCGTCAGGCAGGCTCTCGTCTCCTCCTCGGGCACGTTTTGGGACACGGTGGTCATCTGTGCGTTGACGGGACTGGTCGTGGTGAGCAGTGTGCTTGCCTATCCCGACATCGACTTCAGCAATGGGGCCACGCTCACCCGCGATGCCTTTGCCAAGATACCCGTGGTGGGTGCTCCGCTGCTCACCTTCGGACTGCTCACCTTTGCCTTCAGCACCATCCTCGGCTGGTGCTATTACGGTGAGCGGGCGATGGAGTATCTGAGAGGTGGCCGATGGGTGGGAGCCTATCGCATGGTCTATATCACGGCCATCTTCCTGGGCAGCATCCTCAACCTCACGGCCGTATGGAACCTTGCCGACTGCATGAATGCGCTCATGGCCATCCCCAATCTCATCTCGCTCCTGCTGCTCAACGGAGTACTGGTGCATGAGACGCGGAAGTTCCTGTGGCGCAACCGTTTGGAGAAAGAGGGGTAGGAGCGACAGCGCATGCAAAACGAGATAATCCTTGATGAAAGGAAACAACCATATTCATTATTCTAATTAACAACAACCCAAAAAAAGAACAAAAGTATGAAGAAAGTATTCATGATGGCTGCAGTTGCCACACTGATGGCAAGCTGCAATGGCAGCAAGATTTCACTGGGCGAAGCGATGACACACGAGTGGGAAATCAAGACCATCGACGGAAAGGCGTTGGAGGGTAAGAGCGAAACCATCCCCTTCATCGGCATCAATGTGGAGAAGAGTCAAATCTATGGCAGTGCCGGATGCAACCGCCTCACGGGGGCTCTGACGATTGATGGCGACGCAAGCAAGGGAAGCATAGACCTCAGCAAGATGGGGATGACCCGGATGATGTGTGCCGACATGGCAACTGAAACCAAAGTGACCGAAGCACTCAACCGGGTGAAGGGCTATAAACTCAACAAGAACATACTCGTTTTGACCGACGCCAAGGGTGAAGAGGTCATGAAACTGCAGAGCAGATAAGCCTGCACATAGCTTAAGAGAGCCTCACAGCATGACTGCAAGAGTCGGCTGTGGGGCTTTCTTTTCATACAAAAATTGCACATTTCAGCCCTGAACGTGTAATAATCTGTAATCATAATGGCAGATAATAATACAAAATGAAAGATTTGGTGGCATTCTTTCCGAAAATTGTTGCTTAGTCATATTTTTTTTGTAACTTTGCAGTCGCTATTGCCCATATCGGGCATCCGGCACCGGTACACTACCCATACCGTCACACCTATTATATACTATATCGTTTAATCAGCAAATATAAAAAAGAATATACAGATATGAAACACCAGTTGAGAAGTGCAGTCTGCACGGAAGGAAGAAGAATGGCGGGAGCCAGAGCTCTCTGGGTCGCCACGGGTATGAAGCGTGAACAATTCGGTAAACCCATCATCGCTGTGGTCAATTCGTTCACTCAGTTTGTGCCGGGACATACCCATCTGCATGAAATCGGACAAATCGTCAAGCAGGAGATTGAGGCCATGGGCTGTTATGCCGCTGAATTCAATACCATCGCCATCGACGACGGTATCGCCATGGGGCATGACGGAATGCTCTACTCACTGCCTTCAAGAGACATCATCGCCGACTCGGTGGAATATATGGTGAATGCACATAAGGCTGATGCGATGATCTGCATCTCCAACTGTGACAAGGTGACACCAGGCATGCTCATGGCTGCCATGCGACTGAATATTCCGGCCGTCTTCTGTTCCGGAGGCCCCATGGAGGCCGGAAGATGGAGAGGCGAGAATGCCGACCTCATCACGGCCATGATCAAGGGGGCCGACAAGTCGGTGAGCGATGAGGAGATGGCCGAGATTGAAGGCTGCGCCTGTCCGGGTTGCGGCAGCTGCTCGGGTATGTTTACCGCCAACTCGATGAACTCGCTGACCGAGGCCATCGGTCTCTCCCTGCCCGGCAACGGTACCATCCTCGCCACCCATGAAAACCGCATCCGGCTCTTCAAGGATGCCGCTCGCCAGATTGTGAAGAATGCCTTCGCCTACTATGAGGATGGCGACGAGAGCGTGCTGCCCCGTAGTATCGCTACACGCAAGGCCTTCCTCAATGCCATGACGCTCGACATCGCCATGGGCGGCAGCACCAACACCGTGCTCCATCTGCTGGCCGTGGCACAGGAGGCTGGTGCACAGTTCACCATGAGCGACATCGACGAACTGAGCCGCAAGGTGCCCTGCCTCTGCAAACTGGCTCCCAACACCCAGAAATACAGTGTGCAGGAGTGCGGACGTGCCGGTGGTATTCTCGGCATCCTCAACGAGCTGAACAAGGGCGGACTCATCGACGGCACTGCTATCCGTGTGGACGGAAAGACGCTGGCCGAACAGATGGAACGATATGACATCACCAAGCCCGAAGGGGTGGATGAAGAGGCCAACCGCATCTATCAGACAGCTCCTGGAAGACAGTTCTCCACCCGGATGGGTAGTCAGAACGCCCAGTGGGGAACGCTGGACACCGACCGCGCCAATGGCTGTATCCGTGACCTGGAACATGCCTATACAAAGGATGGCGGTCTCGCCGTGCTCTTCGGTAATATCGCCCAGGATGGCTGTGTGGTGAAGACGGCTGGCGTAGACGAGAGCCTGTGGAAGTTCTCCGGACCCGCCAAGGTGTTCGACTCGCAGGAGGATGCCTGTGAGGGAATTCTCGGCGGCAAGATTCAGGCTGGCGACTGTGTGGTCATCACCCACGAAGGCCCCAAGGGTGGCCCGGGTATGCAGGAGATGCTCTATCCCACCTCGTACATCAAGAGTATGCACCTGGGCAAGGAATGTGCGCTCATCACCGACGGCCGATTCTCGGGAGGTACCAGCGGACTGAGCATCGGACATGTCTCGCCCGAAGCAGCGGCAGGTGGCAACATCGGGAAAATCATGGATGGCGACATTATCGAGATTGATATCCCCAACCGCTCCATCAACGTGAAACTCAGCGATGAGGAGCTGGCAGCCCGACCCCAACAGCCGCTCAAGCGCAACCGGCAGGTGAGCAAGGCGCTGAGGGCTTACGCACAGAGTGTGTCGAGTGCCGATAAGGGGGGAGTGAGGATGATATAAAAAAGCCTCACCCCCGACCCCTCTCCAAAAGAGAGGGGAGTAGTATGCTTGGAGGATGAGGATAGGAACAAAGAGAGATGGGGAGATAAAGGGCTGATGACGGGAAGAGATGGGGACGAGGGGAAGACTGAGTCCTCAGATATGACAAAGAAACAATGACAACAGCATCATCTTTCAGCTCAATAACAAAAGACATGGCAACAGACATGACAACTGAATAAATCTTTCAGCTCAGTGACAACAGATAAGACAACAGATAAGACAACGGATATGACAACAGATAAGACAAATGAAATAATAACCGATAAAACTTCGGAAATAACCGATAAGACATCAGATAAAACAACGGAAAATCATCCAGGAACGAAGGAGGAAAAAGGCATATCAGCTCCCCTCTCTCTTGGAGAGGGGGCGGGGGAGAGGCTGTCCGGCGCCGAAGCCCTCATGCTCGCCCTCAAGGAAGAGGGGGTGAAGACCATCTTCGGATACCCTGGCGGTTCCATCATGCCCGTCTTCGATGCCCTCTACGACTATACCCGAGGAGAGAAGAAGGCGTTCAATCATATACTCGTACGCCATGAGCAGGCCGCAGCACATGCTGCCCAAGGCTATGCCAGAGTGAGCGGTGAGGTGGGCGTGTGTCTCGTCACCAGCGGTCCGGGAGCAACCAATACGCTTACCGGTGTCGCTGATGCCATGATGGACTCAACCCCTATCGTGGTCATCGCCGGACAGGTGGGCACACCTGTGCTCGGTACCGATGCCTTCCAGGAGGTAGACCTCGTGGGCGTGGCACAGCCCATCTCGAAATGGAGCTACCAAATCCGGAGACCCGAAGACATTGCATGGGCGGTGAGCAAGGCTTTCTATATCGCACGGTCGGGACGACCCGGACCCGTGGTGCTCGACTTCCCCAAGAATGCACAGACCCATCAGACCGAATGGAAACCCGCTCACGTCGATTTCGTACGCAGCTATATCCCTTATCCCAATCCCGAGCAAGCAGCCATCGAGGCGGCAGCCGAACTCATCAACAATGCCAAGCAACCGCTGGCATTAGTGGGACAGGGCGTGGAGCTGGCCGGCGCACAGAACGAACTTGTGGAGATGCTCGAGAAAGCCGACATCCCTGCTGCACGCACGCTGCTCGGACTCTCGGCACTGCCCACCGGACATCCCCTCAACATGGGTATGCTCGGTATGCACGGCAACTATGCGCCCAACCTGAAGGAACAGGAGTGTGACGTGCTCATCGCCATCGGCATGAGGTTCAGCGACCGCGTGACGGGGCTGCCCTCCACCTACGCCAAGCAGGCAAAGGTAATCCATCTCGACATCGACCGTGCCGAAATCAACAAGTGCATCCACGCCGATGTGGCAGTGGTGGGCGACTGCAAGATGACCATGCCAGCCATCACCCGACTGCTCAAGAAGAATGTGCACAGGGAGTGGCGCGACAGTTTCAAACCCAGTCACGACGAAGAGGTGGAGAAGGTCATCAACCCCGCTATCCATCCCACTGAAGGACCCCTGTTGATGGGTGAGGTGGTGAACGCTGTGGCTGAGGCTACCCACGGTGATGCCATACTCGTGACCGATGTGGGGCAGAACCAGATGTTTGCGGCCCGCTACTTCAAATACAACAAGAAACGCTCCATCGTGACCAGTGGTGGTCTCGGAACCATGGGCTTCGCCTTGCCCGCCGCCGTTGGTGCCACGTTTGGCGCCCCCGACCGCACCGTCTGCATGTTCTGCGGCGACGGCGGATTCCAGATGAGCATCCAGGAACTCGGTACCATCATGGAACAGCAGGCCCCCGTGAAGATGATTATGCTCAACAACAACTATCTCGGCAATGTGAGACAGTGGCAGGACATGTTCTTCAACCGCCGCAAGTCGTTTACCAAGATGCTCAACCCCTGTTACGAGCAGGTGGCTGCCGCCTATGGCATACCTTATCTCGCTGTGACACAGAGGGAACATCTGCATGAAGCCATCCAGCAGATGCTCGACACCGATGGCCCCTTCCTCCTGGAATGCGCCATCAAGGAAGATGACAATGTGCTGCCGATGACACCTCCGGGAAAGAGTGTCGACGAGATGCTGCTGCATATCGACATCTGATCAGGTTGACATAAGAGACTGACCATGACATCCGAAAACGAAACAGAGAACAGAAGAATAATCATGAACGAAGAAAAGAAACTATATACATTGCTGGTATACTCGGAGAACATTGCCGGTATACTCAACCAGATTACAGCCGTATTCACCCGCCGACAGGTGAACATCGAGAGTCTGAACGTGTCGGCATCGAGCATCAAGGGCGTTCATAAATATACCATCACCGCCTGGAGCGATGAGAGCCAGATAGAGAAAATCACCAAGCAGATAGAGAAGAAGATTGATGTCATCAAGGCTACCTACTATACCGACGACGAACTCTTTATCCGCGAGAACGGACTCTTCAAACTCTCTACCGACAAGGTGATGCAAAACCCTGACATCTCGCGCATCATCCGCAAGATGGACGCTACCATCACCGAGGTGAACCCCACCTATATCATTGTGATGATGAGTGGCATGACCGAGGATATCCTCAATCTCTATTTTGCCCTCAATGAGTTGGATTGCGTGCTGCAGTATACCCGTTCGGGACGTATCGCCGTGACACGCAGTACACAGGAGGAGGTGAGCGACTTCCTGGAACAGCGCGAGGCTGACCGATAAATCAAGCGGGGGCGGGATTCTATCCATCCCCACCGTATCATAAAAGAAAGACAATAGATGGCAACAGAAAGCAAACTTCAACAACTCGGGAAAATCGGCTGCTACCCCTTTTGGGCTGAGCCTTTCCATTGCGACTTAAGCCACAGGCTCTTCATGGGCCATTTGGGCAACCATCTGCTCAATGCCGCCGATTTCCATTCGTCCGACCGCGGCTTCGGCATGACCTATCTCAATCCCATCCACAAGACCTGGGTGCTCTCGCGACTGGTCATCGAGATGGAAGAGATGCCCAAGCAGTATGCCCCGTTCAAGGTTGAGACCTGGGTGGAGAGTGCCATGAGGTACTTCACCAGCCGTAACTTCCGCATCGTGGCGGATGAACAGGCCGAAGAGGGACAGGACCCCAAGGTATACGGCTATGGCAGGAGTATATGGGCGATGATTGATACCGACAGCCGGCAGCCCGCCGACATCCTGAAAATCAAGGACGGCGAAATCATGCAGTGGGTGGATAAGGACAAACCGTGTCCCATACAGCCCTGCTCACGGGTGAAGATGGGGCAGGAGGCACCTGTCATCCGGACCATCGACACCTATTATAATGATGTGGATGTAAACGGACACATCAACTCGGTGAAGTATATCGAACATGTGCTCGACCTCTTCCCCCTGAGTTGGTATGAACGTTACGACATACGCCGCTTTGAGATTGCGTACGTGGCAGAGGGACATTTCGGCGATTCGCTCCGTTTCAGCATCGAAAGGGCCGATGGAACAGCCGTCACCCAATGGCCGGAAGCCATGGATGAGCAGGAGGTGGAATACCATATCCGCATCCAGACCCAAGAGGAAGTATGCCGGAGTAGTGTCCGTTTTGTAGCGAAATGAGCAGTAAAAAGTAATTTTTTGAGGTTTATCCGTAAAAAGTTGAAAGAAAATTTGGTGGATAGATTTTAATTTGTTACTTTTGCAACCCGAAAACAACAAGGGACGGCATCGCGTCCGTCTTTAGATAAATAACCTCCCCAGCCGGAATCTCGTGCAGGTTGCGGATGGACTCACAAGACGACGGCCTTCGTGTCAAGGCAAGCCGAGTTCATAGGGATAGTATCAACAATTTAAAACAACTAAAAACAATTATGGCAGAAATGAATTTTGGTGGCGTGATTGAAACGGTAGTCACCAGTAAGGAATTTTCTTTGGAGAAAGCTCACGAGGTATTGAAAAACGAAACCATCGCCGTCATCGGTTACGGCATCCAGGGTCCTGGACAGGCCTGCAACCTGCGCGACAACGGATTCAACGTGATTGTTGGTCAGCGTCCCGGTAAGACCTATGAGAAGGCGAAGGCCGACGGATGGGTGCCCGGAAAGACTCTTTTCTCCATCGAAGAAGCTGCCGAGAAGGGTACTATCATCTGTATGCTTCTCTCCGATGCAGGCCAGATTCAGGCTTGGCCTACCATCAAGCAATATCTCACTCCCGGCAAGACTCTCTACTATTCGCACGGCTTCGCCATCAACTGGAGCGACCGTACCGGTGTGGTGCCTCCCGCTGACATCGATGTCATCATGGTGGCTCCCAAGGGTTCGGGTACCAGTCTCCGTACGATGTTCTGCGAGGGTCGCGGACTCAACTGCTCGTATGCTGTCTATCAGGATGCTTCAGGCAAGGCCGAGGAGAAAACCATCGCCTTCGGTATCGGTATCGGTGCCGGATATATGTTCAAGACCACCTTCCAGCGCGAGGCTACCTCTGACCTCACCGGTGAGCGTGGCTCGCTGATGGGCGCCATCGAGGGTCTGCTCGAAGCCCAGTATGAGGTGCTCCGCGAAAACGGACACTCGCCTTCCGAAGCCTTCAACGAGACCGTGGAAGAGCTCACCCAGAGCCTGATGCCCCTCTTCGCACAGAAGGGTATGGACTGGATGTATGCCAACTGTTCTACCACTGCCCAGCGTGGTGCGCTCGATTGGGCTCCCCGCTTCCGCGAGGCTATCAAGCCCGTGATGCAGTGGCTCTACTACTCGGTGAAGACCGGTAATGAGGCTCAGATTTCCATCGACAGCAACTCAAAGCCCGACTACCGTGAGGGATTGAACAAAGAATTGGAGGCAATGCGCAATATGGAAATGTGGCGCGCTGCTGAGACCGTACGCAAATTGCGTCCTGAGAACAACGAGGACTAAAGCCCCGTTGCCAACCGCTGACAGCGACATGTCAAACAACCATTCAGAAACTAAATGCAATATATAGCGCCAGCCGGAGACTTCATCTGATTTCTCCGGCTTTTCCGCTTTATTGGCAGACGATGAATGGGAACAGACGAACAACCTTTTTATTAATCATATTATCACTAAAACAATGAAAAGCGATCCTAAAGAGTGTCTTTATTGCCAGAGCAATGAAACACTGCACAGTCTCATGATTGAGATTGCCCAACTGAGCGTGTCCAGAGTCTTTATCTTCAAGGAGCAGACCTATCATGGCAGATGCCTGGTGGCCTATAAGGACCATGTGGACGACCTCAATCTGCTGAGCGACGATGACCGGAATGCCTTTATGGCCGATGTGGCCAAGGTGACAAGAGCCATGCAGAAAGTGTTCAATCCTGCCAAAATCAACTATGGCGCCTATGCTGATACATTGGAACATCTCCATTTCCATCTTATTCCTAAGTATGTGGATGGTCCCGACTTTGGAGGCGTCTTCCGGATGAATCCCAAAGAGGTGTATCTCTCGGATGCCGAATACCAGGAAATGGCAGGCCAACTCGTAGCAGCGATGCAATAAACAGTCAGCCTGTTATAAGTTATCGTTCAGTCTGCTGATAAGTTTTTGTTCAGCCTGTTCCGATAGGATAAGAACAGGCAAGAGATTTATGTTCCGCAGTGGTGAACGTACGTTCCGCAGTGCGGAATATACGTTCACCACTGCGGAACGTACGTTCACCACTGCGGAATATAAAATAAAGGCAGCGTTTTGCCTAAGCCGAAAGCGATATTCTGAAAAATCCAGATGACGGTTGTCCATCATTCCGCCCACCTGTTCCTGTCCATTATAGATAGGATATGGGGGGATGAGGCTATGGCTTGTTGACCACCAAATAACAGTCATCCACCAGATAGATGTATTCCTCGTGTAGCAGGCGGTTCAGTGCTTCGTCTATCTCTGAATCGGGTAGGCAGAGGCTGTCGAGTTCGGAAAGCGGGTGGGGATGACAGTCGGCCAGTAGCGAAAGAATCAGTTGTTCGGCTCTGCTGTCATCGCTTTTTTTTTTCGGATGCAGTAGTCACACTGGCCGCACTCATCGCTTCTCTTTTCGCCAAAATAGTCCAGAAGCAGTGTGCTGCGGCAGCAATCGTCGCGATGGGCATATTCAATCATTTTCTCCAGTCGCTGACGGAATCGAATGCGTAAATCCTCATATATCTCTCGGGGAAAGAGCAGATGTTCGGCATCCTCGCGGCGTTGGATGAAACGGATGTGCGGGATGCGTCGGCCAGGGATGAAGCGGACGATATGGAGCGAGTCCAGCGTGCGCAGTATCTGGTAGACTTGGGGCTTGGTCAGTCCGGCTTCATCTGCAATCAGGGCGAGTGAGATGAATTGGTATTCGGAGAACAGGCCGCCATAGCATCGCAGGAGGGCAGTGATGACTTTCTCCTCTTCCTGGCTGCGATGGTCCAGTTCATAGAGATTGCTCCGGGTGATGAGAAAATGCAGACGGTCAAAGCTTTCGGCTTCCTCCTCATAGTCGATATAGCCCGCATGACTCAGTATCTTCAGCGAAGAGTTGACGGGAATGGGAAATAGACGGTAGATGCGGCAGAAACGTTCGATGTCAAACTCGAAGAGCTTGTTGTAGCCGGAGCCAACAGCTATCTCATAGTAATAGCATAGCTTGTTGTAG
The DNA here is from genome assembly GCA_016302965.1 of Bacteroidaceae bacterium. GTDB lineage: Bacteria > Bacteroidota > Bacteroidia > Bacteroidales > Bacteroidaceae > Prevotella. The sequence goes on along the minus strand of JAEDMP010000009.1, from coordinate 7,122 downwards.
ACATCCCGGATATAGTCTTTCTCGGGATAGTTGTCGACAATACGCTTTTGGAGCACGGCCTTGTCATGCTCATTGCAGAGGAGGATGGCATACGATTTTTGGCCGTCGCGGCCAGCGCGTCCCGCCTCCTGGAAATAGGCTTCAAGGCTGTCGGGGCTGTCGATATGGATGACCGTGCGCACATCGGGTTTGTCAATACCCATACCAAAGGCGTTGGTGGCCACCATCACCCGGATTTCATTGTCGGTCCATGCCTTCTGCCGTTTGTCTTTCTCCTGGTTCTCCAATCCGGCATGGTAGAAGGTGGCACTGACGCCCTGTGAATGGAGCATTTTGGCTATGTCTTCGGTATGCTGGCGGTTGCGCACATAGACGATGGAGGAGCCGGGCACCCTTGACAGGATATGGAGCATTTCAGAAGGCTTGTCTTCGGTGTTTCTGACGACATAACTGAGGTTCTTGCGCTCGAAGCTCATTTGGAAGCGTTGGCTGCCTTCACGGAACTGCAGATGGTACTGGATATCCTTGGCCACTTCGGGAGTGGCTGTGGCAGTGAGTGCAAGGATGGGTTTCTCGCCCACTGCCTCACGGATGCGCGAGATGCGGAGATAGGAGGGGCGGAAATCATAGCCCCATTGGCTGATGCAGTGGGCTTCATCAACGGTGATGAAACTCACCTTGGAATGGCGCAGTTTGGTGATAAAGAGCTCTGACTCCAGTCGCTCCGGGGAGACGTATAAAATTTTCACTGCACCGAAGACCGCATTGTCAAGAATACGGGATATCTCGTTGCGGCTGAGTCCGGTATAGATGGCTTCGGCACGTATTCCACGACGCCGCAGGTTCTGGACCTGGTCTTTCATCAAGGCTATCAATGGAGTGATGACCACACACATGCCATCAAGCGCAAGGGCTGGTACCTGAAAAGTAATGCTCTTGCCGCCACCCGTTGGCATCAGTCCCAGCGTGTCGTGGCCGGCAAGAACACTCGTGATGATCGGTTCCTGGATACTCCGGAAACCATCATATCCCCAGTACTGTTTCAGTATCTGACAGATTTCTTTATTCACTGCTTGCGGATGGTTTGATGTCTTCAATCTGCAGCTGAACCTCTCCCCGTTTGAAGATGTTCTCCTCAATGGTATAGACGATGTCAAAGGAGCGTTTGCTCTTGATGTAGCGGGCCGAAGCGCTTTGGCCAAAGGCGATGCCATTCATCACATTGCTCGACTTGGAGTCGACCAGTTCCAGTTTGATGTGCTCCTGATGGCGACCCACCACCTTGCTCGTGCCATAGTCGTAGACGTTGCGGGTGCAGAAGGTGGGCTTGGGGTTGCAGGGACCATGGGGGGCCAGCCGCTTCAGGTCGGCATAGAGCCGCTTGTTGATATCCTTGAAGTCCACCACCTCCTCGATATTCAGGATGGATTGCCGCTGTTCGGGGCGGATGTGCTCCTCTACATAACGCTGGAAACGCTCGCGGAACAGGGGGATATTCTCCACTTTCAGCGAGAGACCAGCGGCGTAGGTATGGCCGCCGAAGTTTTCCAGCAGGTCGCGGCAGCTCTTGATTGCATCATAGATGTCGAAACCTGCCACACTGCGGGCGGAACCGGTGGCCAGCCCGTCGATGATGGTCAGAACAACCGTGGGACGGAAGTAAATCTCTGTCAGACGGGAGGCTACGATGCCGATGACCCCTTTCTTCCAGTTGCGGTCGTAGAGCACGATGGAGGCTTGATGGTTCTCGCCTTCGATTTTCTCCACGATATGGTTGGCCTCTTCGGTCATCTGTTTGTCGATGTCCTTGCGGCGTTCGTTCTGTTCGTTGATGATCAGGGCAGCGCCACGTGCCTTGTGATAGTCGCGTTCCACCAACAGGTCTACCGCCTCTTTGCCATTCTGCATGCGGCCCGAGGCGTTGATGCGTGGCCCGATTTTGAAGACGATATCGCCCATGGTCAATTCACGTCCGCTGAGCCCACACACCTCGATGATGGCTTTCAGACCCACCGACGGATTTTGGTTGAGCTGTTTCAGGCCATGGAAGGCCAATGTGCGATTCTCACCCGTCACCGGAACGATATCGGCGGCGATGCTCACCACGCAGAGGTCGAGCAGGGGAATCAGGCGTGAGAACGGGATGCCGTTGTTCTTGGCAAAGGCCTGCATCAGCTTGAAGCCCACACCGCAGCCGGAAAGGTCATGGAACGGATAGGTCGTGTCAGGGCGTTTGGGGTTGAGGATGGCGACGGCTGGCGGCATGGTCTCGTCGGGCACATGATGGTCGCAGATGATGAAATCAATGCCCAGGCTCTTGGCATAGGCTATCTCGTCGATGGCCTTGATGCCGCAGTCGAGCACAATGATGAGGCTTACGCCCTCGGCCTTGGCCTGGTCGATGCCCTTGCGGCTCACACCATACCCCTCTTCATAACGGTCGGGGATGTAATAGTCAATGTTGGAGTAGAACTGCTGCAGGAACTTATACACCAAGGCCACGGCAGTACATCCGTCTACATCATAGTCGCCATAGACCCGGATATGCTCCTTGTGACCCATGGCATCATTGAGACGGTCTACTGCCACATCCATGTCGTTCATCAGGAAGGGGTCGATGAGCTCGTTGAGCATCGGACGGAAGAAGCGCTTGGCGGCTGATTCCGTCTTGATGCCACGCTGGATGAGAAGGTCGGCAATGATGGGGCTCATGCCGATCTTCTCACCTAACTCAACGGCAGCCTTCTGTCGTTCGGCAGAGGGCGGTTCGTAATTCCATTTGGTATACATTTGTTCTTGTTGCGGTCTTGTTGGTAGGGATTTATTTCAAGAGGTCTCTCACGTAGTTGGAGAGCTCTTCGCCGCGCAATCCTTTCTTGAGGATGATGCCCTTCTGGTCGACCACCATCGTGTGGGGGATGCTGTTGACACTGAAGTGACGGCCGATGCTGTTCTGCCATCCTTGCAGGTCGGACACCTGCATCCATGTCATGCCCAAGTCCTTCACGGCACGGCTCCAGGAGTCGTGGTTGTTGTCGAAGGAGATGCCGATGATACCAAGACCTTTGTCTTTCAGTTCGGCATAGAGGCTCACCATCCCGGGCATGTCAGCACGGCAGGGGCCGCACCAGCTTGCCCAGAAGTCGATGATGGTCACCTTGTGCTTCTTCACCTCGGCCATCAGACTTTGGGGATTGCCCTGCAGGTCGTTCTGGGTAAAGTCGCCCATGGGCGACCCCTCAGCGGTCTTCTTCTGTGCTTCCATCTCGGCTGCCAGCCGCTTGATGATGCTCCGTTGGCGCAGGTTGGCAGGCAGTTTGGCCATGAGTTCCTCCAACTCCTGGGGCTCAAACAGTTCGCTGTAGTTGCTGAGCAGGATGAAGCCGAAGTTGGTGCCGGCATGCTTGCGGGCATGGTCCTTCACAATCTGTTCCATCTGCTTTCCCAGTTTGTTGAAGGCCGTTTTCTTGGCTTCAATCTCTGCTGCCGAGATGCCGGGGCTTTGTATCTCCTTATAGATGGCCGACATCTGTTTCGAGACGGGAGCCATCTGCTCGTTCATCTGTTGCAGCTGGTCGTTGGCAGGCGTTCCAGCCACCTTGATATCGTTGGCTGTCAGCGAGAGGAGGATATGGCCGGGCTCGGCAATGAACATCCGGTAGAGTTCGTGCTGTCTGTTGAAGAGCAGGCAGGTGAACACCGAATCAGCCTCTGAAGAGAAACTGAAATGCCCGTCTTTCACGATGGCCGTATCGATAGGGGCGAGACGGTTCAGGTCATTCGTCAGGAAGAGCGTATCGCCATCCTGCAGATGCTCGCAGGTTCCCTCTATCTTCATGTGATGTTGTTGGCAGCTGCTGGCTGCAAAGAGGCTGCAGAAGGAGGTGAGCAGCAGTAGGGTAGCTATCTTCTTGCACATATTGTCTTTGTTTGATTGGCGGTTTGTATGGATGATTATACCAGATACTGGCTACTGATGCTCTCGTTGTTGATGACACGCTTGATGGTTTCTGCAAACATGTCGGCAACGGAAATCTGCTTCACCTTGGCGCAACGGTTGGAGTAGGGGATGGAATCGGTGAAGACAATCTCCTCCAACGACGAGTTCTGCACGCGTTCACTGGCAGGGCCGCTCATCACACAGTGGGAGGCAAAGGCGCGCACGGTGCTGGCTCCGGCCTCTTTCATGATGTCGGCTGCCTTGGTGATGGTGCCGGCGGTGTCGACCATATCGTCGATAATCACCACGTTCTTGTCCTTCACGTCACCGATGATCTGCATGCTCTCCACCACATTGGCGCGGGCGCGGGTCTTGTTGCAGAGCACCAGCGGGCAACCGAAATATTTGGCGTAGGTGTTGGCGCGCTTCGAGCCGCCCACATCGGGTGAGGCAATCACCATATCCTTCAGGCGCAGGCTCTGAAGATAGGGGATGAGTACGCCCGAGGCGTAGAGATGGTCTACAGGCACATCAAAGAATCCCTGAATCTGGTCGGCATGCAGGTCCATGGTAATCAGACGGTCGATGCCAGCTACGCTCAGCAGGTCCGCTACCAGTTTGGCACCGATGCTCACACGGGGTTTATCCTTGCGGTCCTGACGGGCCCATCCGAAATAGGGAATCACGGCATTGATGGTGCGGGCAGATGCTCTCTTGGCGGCATCAATCATCAGCAGCAGTTCCATCAGATTGTCTGAGTTGGGGAAGGTGCTCTGTACCAGGAAGATGTCACGACCACGGATGGATTCCTCGTAGGAAACGGCAAATTCCCCATCAGAGAACTTGGTGATGACCAGTTGTCCCAGCGGACAACCCAGACTTTGACAAATCTTTTCTGCCAGGTATCTCGTATTGGTTCCCGAGAATACCATGTAAGAGTTTTCTTTGCTCATTGTGATAATATTTTTGTTGTTCTTTTTATTAATATTCGGATAAAGGGTTAGTTGACAGTCTTGCGTAGACGGTCGAAGTGGGCAATCAGATCCTTGTAATTCAGTTCGTGGTGGATATCGAAGCGGTTCCACAAGTCGCCGCATACCACTACGCCTCCGAATCCCAGGTCTTTGGCACGCCGGATATTCTCCATGTTGACGCCGCCGAGAGCATACACATGCTTGTCGATCAGCCCCTGGCGGGAGGCCGCCTGCAACTCGCTGTCGCTGAAAGCGGCATGATGGTCGGTGCTCAGTCCATCGAACACATCACGCAGGAACACATAGTCGGCCCGCTTCTTGGCATCCTTCAGTTCCTCGATGCGGTCACAGGTATAACTCAGATGCCCCTTGTAACGGTCGGGGGGAGTCATGCCGGCACCGTCCAAATGGATGCCGCGCAGCCGGTACTCCTCTTTCAGATAGAAATGGCCGTGTACGGTCACCTTATTATAATAGGTGTCTGGCAGGAGGGTCAGCAGCCGTTCCGAGTAGATAGGCTCTGAGTCGGGTTTGTATAGATGAAGGCTCTCCATACCCTCTTCAAATAGGGTGGAAATTATCTTGTCTTCTTCCACGAAAAACGTGGGTTTGGTCATTATAATGAGTTTCATACCGATTTTTTTCTCGATTTCAACTGCAAATGTAGCAAATTTATAGCAATCATGCAATTTAACCGCAATAAAAAAGCTAACTTTGCAGAAAAATTCAGCATATTACAATGACAAAGCCCGATTCTAACACTTTTCAAGGTGTTCAAACACCTATTTATATTATAGAAGAAGAGAAACTGCGCCGCAATCTGCAACTCATCTCCGACGTGGCCCGCGAGGCGGATGTCGAGATTATTCTTGCCTTCAAAGCCTTCGCCCTTTGGAAGACTTTTCCCATCTTCCGCGAGTATATCCATGCCACGACTGCCAGCTCGCTTTTCGAGGCGCGACTGGCCTACGAGCAGTTTGGCACTCCCGCCCACACCTATTCGCCTGCCTATACCGATGGTGAGATAGCCGGGGTGGCTTCGCTCTCGTCCTGTCTCACCTTCAACTCGCTTTCCCAGTATACACGTCATGTGGACAAGGCTCTCTTGGCCAACCCCAAGCTTTCAGTGGGGTTGCGTGTCAATCCCCGTTATTCCGAGGTGGGCACACTGCTCTACAATCCCTGTGCTCCGGGAACCCGCTTCGGAGTGACGGCCGACAAGCTTCCGAAGCAGCTGCCGGCTCATATCGAGGGATTCCACTGCCATTGCCATTGCGAGAGCGGTCCCGATGTTTTGCAGCGTACGCTTGCGCATATCGAGCGCCAGTTCAGTGGTTGGTTCCCCCAACTCAAGTGGCTCAATTTGGGTGGAGGCCACCTCATGACCCGCAGCGACTATGATACCCATCTTCTGGTTGATATCCTCAAGGGATTGCATGAGCGTTATCCCTGGCTCAAGATTATCCTCGAACCCGGCAGCGCCTTTGCTTGGCAGACGGGTCCCTTGGTGGCCAGTGTAGTGGATGTGGTGGAGGATGCCGGTATCAAGACCGCCATCCTCGACGTGAGTTTCACCTGTCACATGCCCGACTGCCTGGAGATGCCCTACCATCCGCAGGTGCGCTTTGCCGAATGTCTCGACCAACTGGAAGAAGGGGATGAGGCCACCCGGGAGCCGTTGGTCTACCGGCTGGGCGGCAACAGTTGCCTCTCGGGCGATTTTATGGGTTATTGGCGCTTTGCCCGTCCGTTAGAGGTGGGCGACCGGGTGATTTTTGAGGATATGATCCATTATACCACCGTCAAGACAACCATGTTCAATGGTATCGGCCATCCTTCCATCGGAATGCTCAAAAAAGACGGAGAATTGGCTATTTTGCGCAAATATGTTTACAAAGACTACCAAAATCGCATGGATTAGCAACTTTTTTCGAAAAAAGTTGCTGAAAAATTTGCAGGAACAAAAAAATAGTCATACCTTTGCACCGCGTTAAGAGAAATGCACCATACAACACTTGACAGTGTGAAGGTTTTGCGGAAATAGCTCAGTTGGTAGAGCACAACCTTGCCAAGGTTGGGGTCGCGGGTCCGAGTCCCGTTTTCCGCTCACATATTGAACAAAAAAGAGAGTAAACAAATTGGTTGTTTGCTGAATTGCCCAGGTGGCGGAATTGGTAGACGCGCACGTTTCAGGTGCGTGTGCCGCGA
>JAEDMP010000062.1 GCA_016302965.1 Bacteroidaceae bacterium | reverse complement strand
AGAGGGAGTGGAGTCGGGACTTGATGTTAGGCTTGTAGAAGGCGCAGTGGTTGCATTCTTTTGGAAAATATGGATGATCGTCGGAGAAAATGGCGCGGGTCTTGGCGGGGTTGCCGGCGAGACCGGGATGGGGTGTGTTGCCCGACGGCAAAACCGTCGGGAACGGTGGCTCTTCTTCGGAGGGGACGGGCGTGGGGGGACTCGTCGGTGGAGGTGAGGGAACACTTGCAGTTCCATCGGTCGCCGGGGCGGTGCTGGTCCCAGAAGGGGTGGTTGGAAACGCCAAACATTTGGCCGTTTTTTGCCAAAAGAACCCTCCACACTTTTCCCCATTGTTCAGTCAGCAATCACTCATTGCCCATCACCCCCCCCCTTGCATAGCAAAGGTGGAGAAGCGAACTGTTAAGCAACTTTAACACCAAAACACTTGCACGGCACGATATTTTTGATTAATTTTGCATATGGAACATACACCCAGTGTTCATTATTTACGCAAAGGGTGACAGGGTGACACTTAAATCCTATCCAGAACCCATCAGATGACAAGCATTACAAGGCGCAAAAACAGGGGCTGGAAAAGGAATCACCGTTAGAACGACTCATCTTTCGCTTTCAAATGGATTGGGTATCAAAAGTGATGGTACGCCCCAAAGGGGCATAATCAAACGCTTGCCTCTAACCACATTAACTTGAGAAACATAAATTGAAAGAATTATTCCAAGGGTATGACCATGGACATCAAAGCAACCCAAGAACTGCCATCCTGACAACCTTAGAACAGCCATCCTGATGCCGGAACCTTGCGGAACCGCCATTAACCGCCATTAACGGAGGCAGTGGACAGGAAGATGTATTATCTTTGCAACATCAAATCTGCGACAACAATACTTTTGAAGCAGAGAAATGCAGATAATGCCCTATTTATTTTGCCATATCGGGAATTTTCGCTAAGTTTGCAGTCGATTATGAAAGAAGTGATTGTTTTAGACGCCGATCTCAGGCGTGCCGCAGCCGAGGGAATGGACGAATTCCTCGCTGTTTTTGTGACCGCCATCAAGACGGCCATCGGTGGGGAACTGACCCAGGAGAACATCTCCGAACTCAACGCACAGCAGATTACGCTGCTGGCCTACGACATCCTGCACCAGGAGGTGATGGACGGGGGATTCGTGCAACTCATCCACAACGGCTATGGACCCTTCATCTTCCTCAACCCCTTTGCCAAAGCCATCAAACTGTGGGGCATGAAACCGCTGGCCAAACTCATCTACGAGGCCCACACGCTCTACAACCGCTACGGCAAGGACATCGAAAAAGACTGCACCGACGAGGAGTTTATGGCCCTGTTTGAGCAGTACCCGGACTTCGACGACCTCGACGACACCTTCGTAGAATACGAGGAGGAATGGACCGAGGACGTGGCCCGCTATGTGGACGACCACATCGAACAATTCGCAAGCATCAAAGAATGAGAGACCAAGAATGAGAGACCAAGAAAGAACATGAACAAGGAAGAAGAACTGATCAGGAAGAAGAGTCCTGTCAACATACGCAACAAAAAGGCCTCGTTTGAATATTTCTTCATCGAGACCTTCACCGCCGGCATCGTACTCACCGGGACGGAAATCAAATCCATCAGACAGGGAAAGGCCAGCCTGGTGGACACCTTCTGTTTCATCAACAACGGAGAGATATGGGTCAAGGGGATGAACATCACCCCCTACTTCTACGGCTCCTACAACAACCACGAAGCCAAACGCGACCGCAAACTGTTGCTCAACCGCAAGGAGATTGACCGCCTTCAGAGCGCTACCAAACAGACGGGATATACCATCGTGCCGCTGCTCGTCTTCCTCGACGAACACGGCAGGGCCAAGATGGACATCGCCCTCTGCAAGGGTAAGAAAGACTTTGACAAACGGCAGACACTCAAGGAGAAGGAAGACCGCCGAGAGATGGACCGGGCGATGAAGCATTACTAACGCGATTACTAAGCGCAGATTACTAAGCACAGAAGAACAAGGGAAAAAAGATGGAAAGACTCAGACAGGAGACAGAAAAGAGTATACTCGTGCTCGACGGTGCCATGGGCACCATGATTCAGCAATACGGACTGGAAGAGGAGGATTTCAGAGGCGAACGCTTCACGGACCTGCCCGGCATCATGAAGGGCAACAACGACATGCTCAACCTCACCCGTCCAGACATCATTGCCGACATCCACTGCAAGTATCTGGAAGCCGGAGCCGACATCATCAGCACCAACACCTTCAGCAGCCAGCGCATCTCGCAGGCCGACTACCGGCTTGAAGACTGCAGCTACGAGATGGCCCTGCAGGGAGCACGCATCGCCCGCGAAGCCGCCGACGCCTTTGCCACCGAGGAGAAACCGAGGTTTGTGGCCGGGTCGGTGGGTCCCACGAACAAGACCTGTTCGATGAGCCCCGACGTGAGCGACCCCGCCGCGCGCGACATCAGTTACGACGAGATGAGGGATGCCTACGAGGAACAGATGACGGCCCTGATAGAGGGCGGCGCAGACATCCTGCTCATTGAGACCATCTTCGACACACTCAACGCCAAGGCCGCCATCGCCGCTGCCATGGACGCGATGCAGAAGAGAGGCAGACAGTTGCCCATCATGCTCTCCGTGACCGTGAGCGACCTCAACGGACGCACCCTCAGCGGACAGACCCTCGAGGCTTTCCTGGCCAGCGTGAGCGCCTTCCCCATCTTCTCCGTGGGACTGAACTGCTCCTTCGGCGCCCGACAGATGAAACCCCTGCTCCGGGAACTGGCACAGAAAGCCCCCTACTTCACCAGCGCCTATCCCAACGCCGGACTGCCCAACAGCATGGGACTCTACGACGAGACCCCCGAAACGATGGCTCCGCAAATCAAGGAGTTTGTGGACGAGGGACTGGTGAACATCGTGGGCGGATGCTGCGGCACCACCGAGAAATTCATCGAGAAATATCAGCCGCTCGTCAAGGGAGCCACCCCACGCCAACCCATCGCCAAACCCGAAGCTCTCTGGCTCTCGGGACTGGAACTGCTGGCCGTAGACCGCAACTCGGTGTTCGTCAATGTGGGCGAACGCTGCAATGTGGCCGGCTCGCGCAAGTTCCTCCGGCTCATCAAGGAGAAACAATACAACGAAGCCCTCGCCATCGCCCGCAAACAGGTGGAAGACGGTGCACAGGTGCTTGACGTGAACATGGACGACGGACTGCTCGACGCACGCGAGGAGATGAAGACCTTCCTCAACCTTGTGGCAGCTGAACCCGACATCGCCCGCGTGCCGGTGATGATCGACTCGTCTGACTGGCAGGTGGTGGAGGCCGGACTGAAATGCTGCCAGGGCAAGTGTATCGTCAACTCCATCTCGCTGAAAGAGGGCGAGGAGCGATTCCTGGAACATGCACGTACCGTGATGAAGCACAGTGCCGCCGCCGTGGTGATGTGCTTCGACGAGAAGGGACAGGCCACCACCTACGAACGCCGCATCGAGATAGCCGAACGGGCCTACCGCCTGCTCACCGAACGACTGGGCATGAACCCCTACGACATCATCATCGACCCCAACGTGCTGGCCGTGGCCACGGGCATGGAGGAACACGATGCCTATGCGCTCGACTTCATCCGCGCCACGGAATGGATCAGAAAGCATCTGCCCGGCGCACACGTCAGCGGCGGTGTGAGCAACCTCTCCTTCTCCTTCCGCGGCAACAACTACATCCGCGAAGCCATGCACGCCGTCTTCCTCTACCATGCCATCGACAAGGGCATGGACTTCGGCATTGTCAACCCCAACACCAAGGTGGCCTACAGCGACATCCCCAAGGATGAACTGGAGGTGATAGAGGACGTCATCCTCAACCGCAAGCCGGGGGCAGCCGAACGGCTCGTGGAACTGGCCGCCCGGCTGAAAGCACAGCAGGAGGAGGCCAAGAATGGGGCCGGAGCCGCCGCCACCCCCGTACAGAAGGAGGAGGAATGGCGCCAGGAACCCGTAGCCAAACGCATCGCCACGAGCCTGGTGAAGGGTGTGGGCGACTATCTGGAACAGGACCTCAGCGAGGCGCTACAACAGACGGAAAGAGCCGTCGACATCATCGAGGGGCCGCTCATGGACGGCATGAACACCGTGGGCGAACGCTTCGGCAGCGGCAAGATGTTCCTGCCCCAGGTGGTGAAGTCGGCACGCACGATGAAGCAGGCCGTCGGCATCCTGCAGCCACACATCGAGGCACAGCAGGCCGGCAAGGCCGAAAAAGCCGGCAAGGTATTGCTCGCCACCGTCAAGGGCGACGTACACGACATCGGCAAGAACATCGTGGCCGTCATCTTCGCCTGCAACAACTATGAGGTGATCGACATGGGCGTGATGGTGCCTGCCGAACAGATTGTGAGCAAGGCCATCCAGGAACAGGTGGACATCATCGGACTGAGCGGACTCATCACCCCCAGCCTCGAGGAGATGGTCAACGTGGCACGCGAGATGGAGAAAGCCGGACTGCATATCCCCATCATGATTGGCGGAGCCACCACCAGCGAACTGCATGTGGCGGTGAAGATTGCCCCCGTCTACCACGGACCCGTGGTGTGGATGAAGGACGCCTCGCAGAATGTGCTGGCCGCCTCACGGCTGCTCAACCAGCAGGATCACGACCGCTATACCGACGAGGTCAACCACAAATATGAACAACTCAGAACGGGATTCAACCAGAAGCAACAGGAGATGAGGTCGCTCGAAGAGGCAAGGGCCAACAAGCTGAACCTCTTTGAATAGCCCCTCTTCATCCCCCAACAAGATTCACCATCAATGTTATGATCAAAAATATTCTATTCGACTTAGGAGGGGTCATCATCACCCTCGACCAACAACAAGCCATCCGGCGTTTTCAGGAAATCGGGCTGAAAGATGCCGACCAACGGCTCGACGCCTACACCCAGGAGGGCATCTTCGGCGACCTGGAACGAGGAGCCATCAGTGCCGAGACGTTCCGGGAGAAACTGAGCGAGCTGATTGGCAAGGAAGTGACGCTCGAAGCGTGTGCCTACGCCTGGAGAGGCTACTGCAAGGAGGTGCCCGAGCGCAACCTGCAGGCGCTGAAACGACTAAAGAAGGAGGGCTACAGGCTGATACTCGTATCGAACACCAACCCCTTCATGACCGACTGGGTGATGAGCAGCGATTTCGACGGCCACGGCAACCCGCTCTCGGCCTATATGGACAGTTGCCACCTGAGCTACAAACTCGGTGTGATGAAACCCAACGACCTGTTTTTCAGAAAGGTGATGCTGGCCGAGATGATTTATCCATCGGAGTCGCTCTTTGTCGATGACGGACCGAAAAACGTGGCTGCCGCCAGCCAACTGGGCCTCCTGACCTACTGCCCCCAAAACGGTGAAGACTGGACCACAAAGATTGACGACTATCTTCACCCCTCGCTATAAAAAACATACATCAGACATGACAAGAACCTACAATACATGGACCAAGGTGCTGGCCGCAGCCGCCATGGTCTGCTGCACACTGCAGGCTCCCGCCCAACAGAAACGGGAGTTCAGAGGAGCGTGGATACAGTGTGTGAACGGACAATTCCAGGGAATGCCAACCCGGGAGATGCAGAAGACGCTCAGCTACCAACTGGACGAACTGCAGAAGGACGGGGTGAACGCCATCATCTTCCAGGTGAGACCCGAGTGCGATGCCCTCTACAACAGCCCCTACGAACCCTGGAGCCGTTTCCTCAGCGGACAGCAGGGCAAGGCACCCGCCCCCTACTGGGATCCGCTGGCATGGATGGTGGACCAATGCCACCAAAGAAACATGGAGCTGCACGCCTGGATCAATCCCTACCGAGCCAAGACCAAGGGTACCACCATGCTCGCCGTGACACATATCTCACAGACCCACCCCGAACGGGTCTTTGAATATGACGGACAATATATCCTCAACCCCGGACTGGCGGAGAACCGTGAGTATATCTGCCGCGTGACCGCCGACATCGTCAGGAGATATGACATCGACGGACTCCACATCGACGACTATTTCTACCCCTACCCCACGCCCGGAAAGGCCATCCCCGATGATGCCACCTACCGCATGAACAGCAATGGCATCGGCAACCGCGACGACTGGCGCAGATACAATGTCAACCTGTTTATGAAGCAGCTGCACGACTCCATCTCACGCATCAAACCGTGGGTGAAGTTCGGCGTATCGCCCTTCGGCATCTACCGCAACAAGAAGAGTTCGCCCATGGGCAGCGACACCAACGGACTGCAAAACTATGACGACCTCTATGCAGACGTGCTGCTTTGGATTAACAACGGATGGGTAGACTACTGTGTACCACAGATTTACTGGCAGATAGGACACCCCGCTGCCGACTACGAAACCCTCATCAGATGGTGGGACAAGCATGCCGGCAACCGTCCGCTCTATATCGGCGAAGACGTGGAGCGCACCGCCAAATATGCCGACCTGCAGAATGCGAAGAGCAACCAGATGCCCGCCAAATTTGCACTGAGAAACGAGATGAGGAACGTGAAGGGTGCCGTGCTCTGGTATGCCAAAGCCGCCGTTGACAACATCGGCCAATACGGCTCCATGCTGCGCACCCACTATTGGAAATACCCCGCCCTGCAGCCCGCCATGCCCTTCATCGACGGCAAAGCGCCCAAAAAGGTGAAGAAGCTGAAGGCCATCAAGGTGACACCCGAAGAGCAAGTGCTCTTCTGGACTGCCCCCAAAGGCAAGGGATGGAAAGACCAGGCCACGGCATACGTGGTTTACCATTTTATGCCCGGAGAAAAAATCAATCTCAATGATGCCAGCAAGATAGCCGCCATCACACGCAACACCCACCACGCTCTGCCCCAAAATCCGCTCAAGCGCATGGGCACCTACGTGGTGACGGCACTCGACCGCATGCACAACGAGAGCAAGGGCGTGAAAACCAAGGTGAAACGCTGAGAAGCCTACTCCTTCAGCAATTTCTCCAGGAAGGCATCGAGGTCTTTGTCCAAATCCTGCATCATGTCCGAATCGATGATCACCGTATCGTTGTCAACTAAATACAGTTCCTCGACGGGTTCCTTGTCTTCGTCCTCGAGCACAAAGGAATAAGGCTGGAGGATGGACATGGCCTCGATGGTTTCCTTGCGGTTTTCCAGGCACTTGCGGATGGCCCGGGCCGCATTCTCAAAGAAATGCTCGTCGGTATTGCCTATCCACTGCTCCACCACCGAGCGGGTAATCTCACGGTCGTCGTCGTCGAAGGCTGTAAACTCCCCCGTCTCAGGATTGACACGGAAATGGATGTCGGTCAGGATGGTGGCCTCCACATGGGTTGGAAACTTGTCGGCCACCTTGCCAATGGTACGCTCTATCTGCTGTAGAGTCTGTTCGGTTACTTTCATAATGAAGCCTGTTTTTAAGGTTATGCAGAAACGGCAGATTGAAGCCGTCAACTGCTTTTCATCTACAAAAGTATAAAAAAATATTGGATACTCGCAAACGATTACGATTTTTTTTATAAATTATCATATCTTTTATTTGTCTATCTCAGAAGATAATAGTACCTTTGCGGTGTAAACACCGCCTTATATTCCTTAAATGAATAACATGAACGGCAAAATAAAACATTCGGGCATCATCGAATCCGCATGTGGCACGCACCTGCGCGTCACCATCCTGCAGACCTCTGCCTGCGCCTCATGCCAGGTGGCGGCCCACTGCCGTGCATCGGAAAGCAAGGTGAAGACGGTGGACATCTATCTCGACAACAAGGAAGCAGGCCGATGGCACGAGGGGCAGCACGTGGTGGTGACGGCCACGACAGCCATGATCCGCCAAGCCATGCTCTGGAGCTTCGGCGCCCCCTTTGTCCTGCTGCTGGCGGTGCTCTTTGCCATGCGGCTGGCGGGACAAAGCGAACTGGTGTCGGCCATCGGTGCCCTGGGTTCCCTTATTCCTTATTATATAGGTCTCTTCTGCTTCAAGGCCAAACTCAGGCAGAAGATTGTGTTTGGCATCCAAACGGCAGAGACCGCTTCACCGCCCCAGGCGAGCAGTGTCGGGAAGAAACAAAACGAGAATGAAATAACGATTTAAAAATTTAATTTAACTAATTCAAACCAAGAATGATGAGTTTTATTGTGATTGCAGCAATCGCACTGGGAGGAATCGGACTGGTGGCAGCACTCGTACTATACGTCTGCTCCAAAAAGTTTGCCGTGAAAGAAGACCCGAGAATTGGACAAGTGGCGGCCCTCCTGCCACAAGCCAACTGTGGTGGTTGTGGTTTCCCCGGATGCGGAGGTCTTGCTGATGCTTTGGTGAAAGCAGCCGACAAAGGTTCCATTGAAGGCATGAGCTGCCCTGTGGGCGGTGCCGAGGTAATGGGCAAGGTAGCCGACCTGCTGGGAATGGCCATGGCCAACACGGAGCCTAAGGTGGCAGTGGTCAGATGTAACGGTACCTGTGAGAACAGGCCCCGCACCACGCTCTATTCCGGACTGCGCACCTGCAGCGCCATGAACGCCTGCGGAGCCGGAGAGACGGCCTGCGGATTCGGTTGCCTCGGATGTGGCGACTGCGTCAGTGCATGCCAGTTTGGAGCCATCAGCATCAACCCCGAGACCGGCATTGCCGAAGTGGACGAAGAGAAGTGTACCTCCTGCGGAGCCTGCGTGAAGGCTTGCCCCCGCCACCTCATCGAACTGAGGAAGAAGGGTCCGAAAAACCGCCGCGTCTACGTGAGATGCTCCAACAAAGACAAGGGTGCTGCCGCCATGAAGGCCTGCAAGGCTGCCTGCATCGGCTGCGGCAAGTGTGAGAAGGAGTGCCCCTTCGGTGCCATCACCGTGAGCGCCAACCTCTCCTACATCGACCCCGAGAAGTGCCGTCTCTGCCGCAAGTGCGAGAAGGTTTGCCCCACCCACGCCATCGTGGCCGTGAACTTCCCCGCCCCGAGAACAGCCCCCGCGGCTGAAACCGCAGTAACGGAAAAACCTGCCGCTGAATAATCAGGCAGCAGATGGATTAATAATATTGACCTGAGGAACATAACATCATGAAGATAAGAACATTCCGAATCGGAGGTATACACCCCGAAGAAAACAAACTCACCCATGAGGTTGCCACCCAGGTGGCACCCCTGCCCAAACAGGCCATCTTCCCCCTGTCACAACATATCGGCGCCCCGGCCAAACCCGTTGTTGCCAAGGGTGACAAGGTGAAGGTAGGCACACTGCTGGCCGAGGCCGGCGGATTCGTGTCTGCACCCATCTACTCTTCCGTATCAGGAACCGTATTCAAGGTGGACACCGCCTTCGATGCCACGGGCTACCGCAAACCCGTCATCATCGTCAACGTAGAGGGCGACGAATGGGAGCCCACCATCGACCGCAGCGACAAACTGGAGACGCTGGCAGAGCACCCCGAACTGACACCCGAGGAGATTGTGGAACGCGTGAAAGTGGCTGGTGTCACCGGTATGGGCGGCGCCGGATTCCCCACCTTCATCAAGCTCTGCCCTCCCCCCACAGCCAAGGCCGAGTGTGTCATCATCAATGCTGTAGAGTGTGAGCCCTATATCACCGCCGACTTCCGTCTGATGATGGAACATGCCGACGAGATTATCGTAGGTCTGGAACTGCTGATGAAGGCAGCCAAGGTGGACCGCGGCTATATAGGCATCGAGACCAACAAGCCCGAAGCCATCGAACTGCTCAGCCAGAAGACGGCCAACGACCCCCGCATCGAGGTGGTGCCCCTGAAGCAGCGCTATCCACAGGGCGGTGAGAAGCAGCTGGTCGACGCCGTCATCCGCCGTCAGGTGCCCGCCCCTCCCGCCATCCCCGTGAACGTGGGTGCCGTGGTGCAGAACGTGGGAACAGCCTATGCCGTCTATGAGGCCGTGATGAAGCGCAAGCCCCTCTTCGAACGCTATACCACCGTCACCGGCAAGCAGTTGGCCAAGCCCGGCAACTTCCTGGTGCGTATGGGAACACCGATGAAAGACCTGCTGGAACTCTGCGGAGGTATTCCCGAAGGTGACCACAAACTGCTGGCCGGAGGTCCGATGATGGGCAAGGCCCTCAACACCGCCGACGTGCCCGTATGCAAAGGTACCAACAGTGTGACCCTCATCAGCAACGATGAGGCCGTGAGAAAGGAACCCGACCCCTGCATCCGCTGCGGCAAGTGCGTGAACGTATGCCCCATGGGGCTGGAGCCCTATCTGCTGGCTACCCTCTCGGCCAAGAAGATGTGGGAACGCGTGGAACAGGAGGATGTCACCTCGTGCATCGAGTGTGGTTCCTGCCAGTTTACCTGTCCTTCCCACCGTCCCATCCTCGACAATATCCGTCTGGGCAAATCCACGGTGATGGGCATCATCCGCGCCCGCAACGCCAAATAATCAATTATCCAAAAACAACGACTGTAAAGACAGAAACAATATCATGGGAAAATTCATCGTATCATTATCGCCGCACGCACACGGTACGGACAGCGTGGAGCGCAACATGTACGGAGTCATCATCGCACTGATTCCCGCCTTGCTCGCCTCCTTCTACTTCTTCGGTATCGGCTCAGCCATCGTGTGCGCCACAAGCGTGGTGGCCTGTGTGCTCTTCGAGTGGGCCATCAATACCTATCTGCTGAAAAACAAGCGGAACACCATCACCGACGGCTCCGCCATCCTCACCGGCTTGCTGCTGGGCTTCAACCTGCCCTCCAACCTGCCCATCTGGATCATCCTCATCGGTGCACTCATTGCCATCGGCGTGGGCAAGATGACCTTCGGTGGTCTGGGTTGCAATCTCTTCAACCCCGCACTCGTGGGACGCTGCTTCCTGCTGGTGAGCTTCCCCGCACAGATGACATCCTGGCCCGTGGCCGGACAATTCGGCAGCTATCTCGATGCCGAAACGGGTGCCACCCCGCTGAGCATCATGAAGTGGGCCATCAAGAATGGTGACGCCAGCGTACTGGAACAGTTGCCCTCGAGCTTCGACCTGCTGCTCGGTAACATCGCTAACGGCGGTGCCGGAACCATCGGCGAGGTGAGTGCCCTGGCACTGCTGCTCGGTCTGGCCTTCATGCTCTGGAAGAAAATCATCACCTGGCATATCCCTGTGAGCATCATCGGTACCGTATTCGTAGTGAGCGGTATCGCACACCTGGTGAACCCCGCTTATGCCGACCCGTTCAGCGTCATCTTCAGCGGCGGTCTGATGTTGGGTGCCATCTTCATGGCCACCGACTATGTCACTTCGCCCATGTGCGGACGCGGACAGCTCATCTATGGTGTGGCCATCGGTCTGCTCACCATCATCATCCGCAACTGGGGTGCTTATCCCGAAGGCATGTCGTTCGCCATCCTGATCATGAATGCCTTCACACCGCTCATCAACTCATACGTGAAACCTAAAAGATTTGGGGAGGTAGTCAAGAAATGAAGAAGTTAGAATCATCCATCACAAATATGGTGGTGGTGCTGGTAGCCGTAGCAGTCATCACCGGTTCACTGCTGGCCTGGGTCAACCAGGTGACGGCAGGTCCCATCAAGCAACAAGACGAACTGGCGCTCGCCAACGGTATCAAGAGCGTGATGTGTCTGGACAAGCTCGAAGTGACCGCCAACGACGAGCTGACACAGAACATCGGTGGCAAAGACTATCAGTTTGTCATCCACAAAGTGAACAATGACAAGGGCGAATTTGCAGGTGCCGCCGTGGAAAGCACCACCATGGGCTTTGGCGGAGAACTGAAGGTGCTGGTGGGCTTTGATGCCGCAGGCAAGATTCTGGGCTATGCCGTGCTGCAGCATGCCGAGACTCCCGGACTGGGAGCCAAGGCCGACAAATGGTTCCAGAAGGACGGCAAGGGCAACATCATCGGCCGTGACATGACCGACGGCAAACCGCTGACCGTCAACAAGGACGGCGGCGACGTGGATGCCATCACCGCCTCGACCATCACTACCCGCGCCTTCCTGCTGGCCGTGAACCACGCCTACGCTGCCTACGCCAAGCAGGATGCCGATGCCCTGAGCGGAGCCACCAAAAAGGCCCAGGACGGACAGGCAGAAGACGAATAACCTAACGCTCTAAAAAAAAGAAAACATCATGAACTATCTGAATATCATCAAAAACGGCATCATCAAGGAGAACCCCACCTTCGTTCTCCTGCTGGGTATGTGTCCGACCCTTGCCACCACGACCTCTGCCACCAACGGCATGTCGATGGGACTGGCCACGATGTTCGTGCTCATCTGCTCCAACATCGTTGTGTCACTCATCAAGAACCTCACCCCCGACAAGGTGCGCATCCCCGTCTTCGTGGTGGTCATCGCATCGTTTGTCACCCTGCTCCAGATGTGCCTCAAGGCCTATCTGCCTGAAATCAACCAGTCGCTGGGTATCTTTATCCCCCTGATTGTGGTGAACTGTATCATCCTCGGTCGTGCAGAGGCTTTTGCCTGCAAGAACGGAGCCGTGAGCAGCCTCTTCGACGGTATCGGTATCGGTCTGGGCTTCACGCTGGGTCTCACCCTGCTGGGTGCCGTGCGCGAGATTCTCGGAGCCGGCAGCATCTTCGGTCTGGCCCTGCTCCCCGAGCAGTACAACATCCTGCTCTTCATCCTGCCTCCCGGAGCCTTCATCACCCTGGGATTCCTCATTGCCATCGTCAACCAATTTAAGAAAGCATAACTATGGAATACATATTGATTTTCATATCAGCCATCTTCGTCAATAACATCGTATTGTCGCAGTTCCTGGGTATCTGCCCCTTCCTGGGCGTATCCAAGAAGGTGGACACGGCTCTGGGTATGAGTGCCGCCGTGGCATTCGTGATGACCCTCGCCACCATCGTCACTTACGTATTGCAGAAAAGCGTACTCGATGCCTTCGGCCTCCAGTATCTGCAGACCATCGCCTTCATCCTGGTGATTGCCGCCCTGGTGCAGATGGTGGAAATCGTGATGAAGAAGGTGTCGCCCGCACTCTATCAGGCACTCGGTATCTTCCTCCCCCTGATCACAACCAACTGTGCCGTGCTGGGTGTGGCCATCCTCGTCATCCAGAAAGACTACAGCCTGCTGCAGAGCGTGGTCTATGCCTTCTCATCGGCCATCGGCTTCGGACTCTCGCTGACGGTATTCGCCGGCATGAGAGAACAGCTGGAACTTGTGAATGTGCCCAAGGGCATGAAGGGAACCGCCATCGTGATGGTGGTGGCCGGACTGCTCAGCCTGGCCTTCATGGGATTCTCCGGGGTGGACGGTGGACTCAAGCCCATCTTCGGACTGGAATAAGCCGCTGCGCCAGGGGCTGACCGAACTGACAACCCGAGACATTCATTATCAACTTTATTACATCAGATATTATGAAACAGACCATTTTAGTAACGGGTGGTACCGGATTCATCGGAAGCCACACCACCGTAGAGCTGCAGAATGCCGGCTACAAAGTAGTGATTGTTGACAACCTCTCGAACTCTCAGGCCAACGTTGTCGACGGCATTGAGAAGATTACAGGCATCCGTCCCGCTTTCGAGCAGGTGGACTGCTGCGACCTGGAGGCCATGGATGCCGTGTTCGCCAAATATCCCGACATCGAAGGCATCATCCACTTCGCTGCCAGCAAGGCTGTAGGCGAGAGCGTGGAGAAGCCCCTACTCTACTATCGCAACAATTTCGTCAGCCTCATCAACCTGTTGGAACTCATGCCCAAGCACAACGTGAAGGGCATCATCTTCTCCAGCAGCTGCACCGTATACGGACAGCCTGACCCCGAGAACCTCCCCGTGAGCGAGAGCGCTCCCATCAAGCCTGCCGAGAGTCCCTATGGCAACACTAAGCAGGTGAACGAGGAGATTATCCGCGACACCATCAACAGCGGTTCGCCCATCAAGGCCATCCTGCTGCGCTACTTCAACCCCATCGGCTCGCATCCCACAGCCATCATCGGCGAGATGCCCAATGGTGTGCCCATGAACCTGATTCCCTACGTAACCCAAACCGCTATGGGCATCCGTGAGCAGCTGAAGATTTTCGGCAACGACTATGATACGCCCGATGGAACCTGCATCCGCGACTATATCTATGTGGTAGACCTGGCCAAGGCCCACGTGAAGGCCATGGAGCGCGTGCTCGATACCGACAACGCTGCCCTCGAGGTGTTCAACATCGGCACCGGCAAGGGTGTCAGCACCAAGGAGATTGTGGATGCCTTTGAGCGCGCCACTGGCGTCAAGCTGAACTGGGCATTCGCTCCCCGCCGTTCGGGCGACATCGAGAAGGTTTGGGCCGACCCGAAGAAGGCCAACGAAGTGCTGGGATGGCACGCCGAGACCAACCTCGACGACACCCTCCGCTCGGCCTGGAACTGGCAGAAGAAACTCCGCGAGGAAGGAATCCAATAAGCGGAACTGAAGATATAAACCAGCCGTTTATCGACTGTGTTTTATTTTGTGTTTGTGTTGTTGTTATCCCCCGATGTGAATCGGGGGATAATTTTTTTTGGATGATGTCTTTATCTCCAATTTCTTCCCGGCCTCGTTGATGATGATAAACTCGTCAAACTCTATCGTGTTGGGGTAGCGTTCTTCCACAACGAACATGCGGAAGTCATCGCTGCGTTTCTTTATCCGATAACTGCCCATATCCTTTTCCTCGCAGAAATAGAGCTTGT
>JAEDMP010000008.1 GCA_016302965.1 Bacteroidaceae bacterium | reverse complement strand
TCCGCAACGAGGGTATGGACCGCAACCACAACCCCGAGTTCACCTGCATGGAGCTCTACGTACAGTATAAGGACTACAACTGGATGATGTCGTTCACCGAGAAACTGCTCGAGACCGTCTGCATCGCCGTCAACGGCAAACCCGAGCGCGAGGTCGACGGCCGCATCATCAGCTTCAAGGCTCCCTACCGCCGTCTGCCCATCCTCGAGGCCATCGAGGAGAAGACCGGTTTCGACTGCAACGGCAAGAGCGAGGAGGAAATCCGCGCCTTCTGCCTCTCGAAGGGCATGGAGGTGGACGAGACCATGGGCAAGGGCAAGCTCATCGACGAGCTCTTCGGCGAGTTCTGCGAGGGGACCTTCATCCAGCCTACCTTCATCACCGACTATCCCGTGGAGATGTCGCCGCTGACGAAGATGCACCGCTCCAAGCCCGGACTCACCGAGCGCTTCGAACTGATGGTCAACGGAAAGGAGCTGGCCAACGCCTACTCCGAGCTCAACGACCCCATCGACCAGGAGGAACGCTTCAAGGAGCAGATGCGACTGGCCGACAAGGGTGACGACGAGGCGATGATCATCGACCAGGACTTCCTGCGCGCCCTGCAGTATGGCATGCCCCCCACGAGCGGCATCGGCATCGGCATCGACCGCCTGGTGATGCTCATGACGGGCAAGACCTTCATCCAGGAGGTGCTCTTCTTCCCCCAGATGAAACCCGAGAAGAAGGCTCCCCGCAGCAGCGTGGCCGAATGGGCAGCCCTGGGTGTGGAAGAGAAATGGGTGGCTGTGCTCAACAAGTGTGGCTACTATCTCGTGAGCGACATCCGTGAGGTGAATCCCCAGAAGCTGCAGATGGATGTCTGCGGTGTGAACAAGAAATACAAGCTGGGCTACGACAATCCCAAGGTGGACGAGTTTGCGGCCTGGATTGAGAAGAGCAAGAATCAGAATCAGGACTAAGCGACAGCCACCATGTTCGATTGCGGTAAGATAGCGATTATCGGAGGAGGCAGTTGGGCGACAGCCATCGCCAAGATTGTGGTGGGCCACACCCACCACATCGGGTGGTATATGCGCCGCAACGACCGCATTGACGACTTCAAACGTCTGGGTCACAACCCCGCCTATCTGGTGAGTGTCCGTTTCAATACGGACGAGATTTTCTTTTCGAGTGACATCAATGAGATTGTGCAGCTTTACGACACGCTGGTGTTCGTCACCCCCTCGCCCTATCTCAAGAACCACCTGCGCAAGCTGAAGACCCGCCTGCGCGACAAGTTCATCGTCACGGCCATCAAGGGCATCGTTCCCGATGAGAACGTGGTCTGCTCGGAATATTTCCACCAGGTCTACGATGTACCCTACGAGAACCTCGCCTGTCTGGCCGGCCCCTCACATGCCGAAGAGGTGGCGCTGGAACGCCTGAGCTATCTCACGGTGGCCTGCTCCGACCGCGCCAAGGCCGACTCCTTTGCCGCCATCCTGCGCAGCAACTACATCAAGACCAAGACCAGTGCCGACGTGGTGGGCATCGAGTATTCGTCGGTGCTGAAGAATGTCTACGCCATCGCCGCCGGCATCTGCAGCGGCCTGAAGTTCGGCGACAACTTCCAGGCGGTGCTCATGTCGAACGCCATCCAGGAGATGTCGCGCTTCCTCACCTCGGTCATCCCCATGGAGCGCGACGTGAACGACTCGGCCTATCTCGGCGACCTCCTCGTGACGGGCTACTCCAACTTCTCGCGCAACCGGGTGTTCGGAACGATGATTGGCAAAGGCTACAGCGTGAAGAGCGCACAGATAGAGATGGAGATGATTGCCGAGGGCTATTTCGGCACCAAGTGCATGAAGGAGATCAACCGCCACTGCCACGTGAACATGCCCATCCTTGACGCTGTCTACAACATCCTCTATGAACGCATCAGTCCGCAGGTGGAAATCAAACTGCTCACCGACTCCTTCCGGTAGCCCCGCCCGTTGACCGCCAACAAACACCGCCAACAAACACCGCCAACAAACACCGCCAACAAACACCGCCAACAAACAACAAAGGAATGATTCATGAACCCAAAAACATACATTGATTATGAAAATGATTACCCTCGACACATCTAAGGCTGCCCAGTTTCTGAAAGCTGGCGCAGTAGAGGCTTTCGAGCCTCAGGTAAAGGCCGCCCAGCAGGCCCTCGAAAACGGCACCTGCCCCGGCAACGACTTCTTGGGATGGCTCCACCTTCCCTCCTCCATCACCCCCGAGTTCATCGCCGAGCTGCAGGCCTGCGCCGACGTGCTGCGTGAGAACTGCGAGGCCATCGTCGTGGCTGGTATCGGCGGCAGCTATCTGGGCGCACGTGCCGTCATCGAAGCACTGAGCAACTCGTTTACCTGGCTGCTGGGCGACACGAAGAACCCCACCATCCTCTTTGCAGGCAACAACATCGGCGAAGACTACCTGGCCGAACTCACCGATTATCTGAAAGACAAGAAGTTCGGTGTCATCAATATCTCCAAGTCGGGTACCACCACCGAGACCGCCCTCACCTTCCGTCTGCTCAAGCGCCAGTGCGAGGAGCAGCGTGGCAAGGAGATGGCACGTAAGGTCATCGTGGCCGTGACCGACGCCAAACGCGGTGCCGCCCGCACCTGCGCCGACAAGGAGGGCTACACCAGCTTCATCATCCCCGACAATGTGGGTGGCCGCTTCTCGGTGCTCACACCGGTGGGTCTGCTGCCCATCGCCTGTGCCGGATTCGACATCGCACGTCTCGTGGGCGGTGCCCAGGATATGGAGAAGGCCTGCGGCATCGACACTCCCTTTGCCGAGAATATCGCAGCCCAGTATGCTGCCGTGCGCAACGCACTCTACCAGGAGGCCGGCAAGAAGATCGAGATTCTCGTCAACTACCAGCCCAAGCTCCACTTCATGAGCGAGTGGTGGAAGCAGCTCTACGGCGAGAGTGAGGGCAAGGACAACAAGGGTATCTTCCCCGCCTCCTGCGACTTCACCACCGACCTGCACTCCATGGGACAGTGGATCCAGGAGGGCGAACGCACCATCTTCGAGACTGTGCTGAGCGTTGAGCAGCCCAACCGCACCATGCTCTTCCCCCACGACGAGGAGAACCTTGACGGACTGAACTTCCTGGCCGGCAAGCGCGTCGACGAGGTGAACAAGATGGCTGAACTGGGTACCCGTCTGGCCCATGTCGACGGCGGTGTTCCCAACCTGCGCGTGGTGATGCCCGAACTCAACGAGTACTATCTCGGTCAGCTTATCTACTTCTTCGAGATTGCCTGCGGCATCAGCGGCAACCTGCTGGGCGTGAACCCCTTCAACCAGCCTGGTGTAGAAGCCTACAAGAAGAACATGTTCGCCCTGCTCAACAAGCCCGGCTATGAGGCGGAGAGCAAGGCTATCCAGGAACGTTTAGCCGGCGAATAAGGATGTACGAAACTATCGTTACCCGGTATATGCAAGAAAACGGCTTTGGGAGCTTCTGTCCCAAAGCCGTTCTTTTTGACATGGATGGTGTGCTCTATGACTCGATGCCCAATCATGCCGTGAGCTGGCACGAGTCGATGAAAACATTCCATATTGAGATGCCCCGCGAGGATGCCTACCGCTATGAGGGTATGCGAGGGGTGGAAACCATCAAACTGCTGACGCGGCAACAATGGGGCCGTGACATCAGCGATGAAGAGGCGGCACGCATGTATGCCGCCAAGTCGGAACGCTTCGCCCTGTGCGCCGAGGCTCCTGTGATGGAAGGCGTGAAACAGCTCCAGCAGCTCATCCACGGGATGGGCCTTCAGATCGTGGTAGTGACGGGCAGCGGACAGCGCTCGCTGTTGGACAAGCTGACCGTTGATTTCGAAGGGCTGGTAGACCCGCATCTCGTGGTCAGCAGCTTCGATGTGAAGCGGGGGAAGCCTCATCCCGAGCCCTATCTCAAGGGACTGGAGAAGGTGGGCGTGGCCCCCTATGAGGCGGTAGTCATCGAGAACGCGCCCCTTGGTGTGCGTGCAGCCGTAGCAGCCCGCCTGTTCACCATCGCTGTCAACACAGGACCATTGCCCGATGCGCAACTCTCCGGCGAGGGTGCCCATCTCGTATACAAGTCGATGGCCGAAGCCGAAGCCTTCTTCCGCTCGCTGCCTACTCTATCGTGTTGTCGCGGCTGAACGTAAGTTCGCCCATGCGCGAGACCATCACGACGATGGGGATATACTCATCCGTCTGTGGATGGCTCACGCTGGCCGCGAAGCGCAGGCTGTTGCCTTCAGCCTTGTCGAAGACCAGTCCCTCAAGCACACCCGAAGTGCGGTAGTCATCGTCGAGACAGGCGTCGAAGCTCTTCTTCGTGAACGAACGCTGGAAGAACACCGTGTTGTCGGCCCTTCGGATGGTGAGACGAATGCGGTTGTCATAGTATTTCTGTCCGTTCTCATCCTTCACCATGGCCAGGCTGTCGTCGGCGCTTCTTTCCACCTCGCACCGGTACTCCTTGCCGAGCCATTCCACGGTCTTCGTCTGCGTATAGTCCTGCATCCTCACGGGCTGTGCGGGTGCCTTCTGTACAATCTTCTCGGTGATGATTACATCCTCTTTCTTCTTCTCGCCGCATCCTGCCAGAAGCAGGGCCACGGCAGCCAGAGCTATTGTCGTTTGGTTGATCGTCATAGGAAAAATGTGGTGTTTATATGGTTATCAGAGGACAAAGGTACAAAAAACTGCCGACAATGACGAATTTTGGCCACAAAAAATGCGCCAGACAATCTGATTAGCTGTCCGACGCATTCTCTTATGTTCATCTGTACTGGAGACATCACCCTTATTGTTGGGTCTGGGTGCTTTCCCTCTTCGTCTTGACCTTGGGCAGGTCGGCACGCTGCTGCTTGTTCTTCTGGTAAGCGGCAAACTGCTCTTCAGTCATGATCTTCTGCAGTTCGGCCTCATACTCCTTCATCTGCTGTTCACGCTGCTGCATGCGTTCCTTGCGCTTGGCCTCCATGCTGGGGTCCATCTGGCGTTCGGGTCGGCGGTTGCCTCCCTGCCCCATCTGTCCGCGCTGTCCCATGGGTCGGCGTCCCTTCATGCCGAAGGCGTTGGTTGCTGCATATTTGGTGTTCAGTTCGAGCAGTTGCTTGCTCTGTTCCTCGTTCAGCTGATACTGTTTCACCATCCATTCCGTCTGTCGTTGGGCCATCTGGGCCTTGTCCGGACGATTGTTCCGGTTCTGTTCCTGTGCCATTCCACTCATGCTCATGGCGAGTGCCATGGCCATCATCACGATTGTTTTCTTCATCTTTTATTCGTTTTGTTTGAGTTATAAGATTTCATCAAGTGGTCTCTATCCGATGTTGTTCTTTAAGCGCTTTTTCAATCATCGTTCTATTATTCTGACGCACCTATCGCCCGAAAGTTTAAATCATCCCAGTTTTTTTCCTTCCCATTTTTCATGCCTTGATGGTTTCATACCTCTGTTTATAGGGTACAGAGGGGTTAAAAGGACAAGTCCCGATGCCGCTCCCAACTGATTGCCCTGATCAGTTCCCAACTGAATGCCCTGTTCAGTTCCCAACTGAATGCCCTGTTCAGTTCGCAACTGATTGCCCTATTCAGTTCGCAACTGAATGCCCTGTTCAGTTGACAACCGGGAACCATGCAAAATATCCCCACAACATGAGGCGGTTCGGGATATTTTGATTATCTTTGCAGCATCCAATCATCTATCAAGACATGAAACCATCCATTCTGATAACCCTCATCGGCACCCTGCTGCTCTGCTGCTGCCAGCAGAAACCGGCCGCCACCGAAGCTACCCACGCCATGAGCGTGGACAGTCTGCCGATGCTCATCATGCAGATACAGAAGTGCAGCAGGCTTTATACGGCCGAATACAATATCCACAAGATTGTGACCCACAACGATGAGATGCGGATCAAGGGCAAACTCTTCAGCAAGGATATCGACATGAAGATGCCCGTGGGCGACCGGAAGATTGCCATCCCCATCGATGTCAGACTGAAGGCCTATATCGACTTCTCACAGTTCTCGGAGAAGAACGTGGAACGGAAGAAGGGGCATATCACCATCATCCTGCCCGACCCGCAGGTGGAACTGACGGCCAGCAAGATAGACCAGAAACATGTGAAGGAATATGTGGCGGTGACCCGCTCACGACATACCGACGAGGAGATGGCCGACTATGCCCAACAGGGACGGCAGGCCATCATCAACAGCATCCCCGAACTGGGCATCGTGGAGACGGCCCGCATGAATGCGGCCAACCTGCTCATCCCCATGCTGCAGCAGATGGGCTATGACGAGCGGCAGATTACCGTGACCTTCCGCCGCGACTTCAATCCCGGCAGCATCGGAGCCAGGCTGCAAACCATCGAAAGGTCAAACCGATGAATCCATCCAAAGAAAAAAACATGAACAAACTTAGCATGCTGACAAGAATCAAACTCACAATGGCTGCCATCCTGCTGGTCATCGCAACCGGTGGGGGATTGTGGCTCTACCTGCAACTGAAGGAGAGCCGGATAGAGGTGGCCGAAGACCGAAGGATTGACATCACACCCCAACAGATTCAATCCATCAAAGCAATCGGACAATGGGAGTTCCTGTCCATCGCCAACGAGGAGATGGTGGACACCGTCAGAAAGGGATTCTTCAGCAACGATGAGCTGGTGCGTATCTACTACGGGACGATGCGGCTCGGCATCGACCTGCACCAGGCCAAGCCGGGATGGATCCGGATGCAGGGCGACACGCTCTGCCTCACGCTGCCACCCGTGACACTGCTCGACCATGACTTTATCGACGAGACACGTACACAGTCGTTCTACGAGAGCGGAAAATGGAGCGGGGCCGACCGCGACGCACTCTACCGGAAGGCATATCGGCGCATGCTCAGAACGGGACTCACACCCGCGAACATCAGCAGCGCAAAGGCACATGCCGAGGCCCACTTCCGCAAGATGCTGCAAGCCATGGGCTTCCCCCTTGTCTCTATCCGATTCGAGCAGACTGCTCCTTGACTTCTACGACGGTGAGTATATCTCCCACTACCCGGAACCTCACATCATGGCAGCCGTAGGGCATGCCATACACCCGTGTGGCATCCTCCTGATAGGAAGGGCGCGGGTCTTGTGCCAGCACCTGACGGAGCACAGCCAGTTCCTCGGGAGAGAACGGTTCTGACCAAGGCTCGGGCACTACCACCTCCAACGGCTTCCACCCTACCTCATCCACAAAACCGCTGCGCGCCTCGGGATGGCTGTCGGTGAAGGTGATATAGGGTTTGATATCGTAGATGGGTGTGCCATCCATCAGGTCGGCTCCCGTCACATGGATGATGACCCCCTCGGGAGTCTCCTCCACCCCTGTCACCCGCACCGAAGAGAGGGCAAGGTTGTTGGGACGAAACGACGAGCGCGTGGCAAACACCCCCTTGCGGCGGTTGCCACCGAGACGCGGCGGGCGCACCGTGGCGTGCTTGCGTGCCCCCACATTCTCGGAGAAGCCCCAGATGAGCCAGAGATAGTCGAAGTCGAGCAAGCCCTCCACCGCCTCCATCCGGCTCCATTCACGGGTCAATACAATGCTTCCGCGCACCCCCTCCACGATTCCGCTCTGCCGCGGAATGCCGAATTTGGACTTGAAGGGAGCACGGAAGTAGGCTATCGGTTGAATCTGCATCATCAGTCTTATAGGGAGTCAGACATTCCATGAATCAGTCTCGTTGGGAATCAGCCATGTCAAGCATCAGTCGCGACGGAAGATGTCGCGCGTATAGACCTTGTCTTTCACATCGTCGAGCGAACTGTCGTAGCGATTGGCGATAATGGCCTGGCTGAGGGCCTTGAACTGCTCGAGATTGTTCACCACCTTGCTACCGAAGAAGGTGGTGCCATCGGCCAGCGTGGGCTCATAGATGATGATTTCGGCACCCTTGGCCTTGATACGTTTCATCACACCCTGGATGGATGACTGGCGGAAGTTGTCACTGTTGCTCTTCATCGTGAGACGGAAGACGCCGATGGTGCAGTGTTTCTCCTCCCTGGGGTCGTAGTCGCCGCGGTTGTAATAATCGTAATAGCCCGCCATCTTCAGCACCCGGTCGGCGATGAAATCCTTGCGTGTGCGGTTGCTCTCGACGATGGCCTCAATCAGATTCTCGGGCACATCCTGGTAGTTGGCCAGCAGCTGCTTCGTGTCCTTGGGCAGACAGTAGCCGCCATAGCCGAAGGAGGGGTTGTTGTAGTGGTCGCCCACACGCGGGTCGAGGCTCACGCCACGGATGATGGCCTGGGTGTCGAGCCCCTTCATCTCGGCGTAGGTGTCGAGCTCGTTGAAATAGCTCACGCGCAGGGCGAGATAAGTGTTGGCAAAGAGTTTCACGGCCTCGGCCTCGGTCAGCCCCATGAAGAGGGTGTCTATCGACTCCTTGATGGCTCCCTCCTGCAACAGGGCGGCAAACTGGCGGGCGGCCTCCTGCAGCAGCGGGGCCTCGGATGCCTGCCCGGAAGTGGGCGCGCCCACGATGATGCGGCTGGGATAGAGGTTGTCGTAGAGGGCCTTGCTCTCGCGCAGGAACTCGGGCGAGAACAGCAGACGCAGGCCGCGGCCATACTTGCGGTAGAGGCTCTCGCAGTAGCCCACGGGGATGGTGCTCTTGATGACCATCACCGCCGAGGGATTCACCTCGAGCACGAGGTCGATGACATCCTCAATATGATGGGTGTCGAAAAAATTCTTCACGGGGTCGTAGTTCGTGGGGGCGGCAATCACGATGAAGTCGGCATCGCGGTAGGCTTCACGGCCGTCGAGCGTTGCCTGGAGCGTCAGGTCCTTCTCGCGCAGATACTGCTCGATATAGTCGTCCTGGATGGGCGACTCCTTGCGGTTGAGTTTCTCCACCTTCTCTGCAATCACGTCTACGGCCTTCACCTCATGGTGCTGGCTCAGCAGCGTGGCAATACTCAGACCGACGTAACCTGTACCGGCTACAGCAATCTTCAAGTCTTCAAATGTTCGCATAGTTGGGCTTGTTGTTTGGATGTTCTTTCTTTACGTCAATATGACATGAATAATTGCGGCAAATTTACACAAAATCAGCCAACCCGCCAAACACTTCTTCTTATTTATTCTAAAAATGTGGTGTTTTTATTTGGTTATCAGACGAATAATCCGTAACTTTGCTGCGTACTAATGATAAAGCCTATATGGACATTACTGAAAGATTTTTAAATTACACCAAATTCGACACGCAATCATCCGAGGAGAGCAGCACTGTTCCAAGCACTCCCAAACAGCTGGTGTTTGCGGAATACCTGAGAAAAGAACTGGAACGTGAAGGACTGGCCAATGTGGAGCTCGACGAGAAGGGCTACCTCTATGCCACCCTCAAGGGCAACTGCAAGGGCAAGGTGCCCACCATCGGATTCATCTCCCACTATGACACCAGCCCCGACTGCAGCGGCGCCCATATCCAGGCGAGCATCGTGCGCAACTACAACGGCGGCGACATCCTGCTCTCCGAAGGCATCGTCTCGAGCCCGAAGAAGTTTCCCGAACTGCTGGCCCACGTGGGCGAAGACCTCATCGTGACCGACGGTCACACCCTGCTCGGAGCCGACGACAAGGCGGGCATTGCCGAAATCGTGCAGGCCATGTGCTATCTGCGCGACCACAAGGAAATCAAGCACGGCGACATCCGCATCGCCTTCAATCCCGACGAGGAGATTGGCATGGGTGCCCACCACTTCGACGTGGAGAAGTTCGGATGTGAATGGGCCTACACCATGGACGGTGGCGACGTGGGCGAACTGGAGTTTGAGAATTTCAACGCGGCTTCGGCCAAAATCCTCATCAAGGGAGTGAGCGTTCACCCGGGTTATGCCAAGGGCAAGATGGTGAACGCCAACCGCCTGGCAGCCGAGTTTGCACAGCTTCTGCCCGCCGACGAGACTCCCGAGACCACCGAGGGCTACCAGGGATTCTACCATCTCGTGGGCATCAAGGCCTGCACCGAAGAGGCTACCCTCTCGTATATCATCCGCGACCACGACCGCGACAAATTTGAAGACCGAAAGGCCTTCGTACTCGACTGCGTGAAACGGATGAACGAGCAGTATGGCGAGGGAACGGTCACCGCCGAACTGCACGACCAATACTATAACATGAAGGAGAAGATCGACCCGCAGATGCACGTCATCGACCTGGTGCTCAAGGCAATGCAGGAGTGCGAGGTGGCTCCGCGCGTGAAACCCATCCGCGGCGGCACCGACGGCGCACAGCTCTCGTTCAAGGGGCTGCCCTGCCCCAACATCTTTGCCGGAGGCGTGAACTTCCACGGCCCCTATGAATTTGTCAGCATCCAGTCGATGGAGAAGGCCATGCAGGTCATCATCAAGATCTGCGAACTGACCGCCGGCTACAACGACTGACCCCCCCTATCTCTCTACACATTTTTATTCTCTACACTCGCTATTTGGGAAACTCTTGCATCGCCTTGCGAAGGGCGGTAGGGTTTCCCATATCATACATCTCACCATCCAGACGCACGGCTATCATGCCCGAACGCTGACGAACGCTCTCCAGTGCAGTGGTGAGGTCGATTTCAGGCTGGGGCACACCCGGATGGGTTGCTGCCAGTTCCTCCGACTCGCGTATCTGCACCGCCAGCTGCTGGAACACCTCGGGGGTGAGCACATACTGGCCAAAGACGGAGAAATACTCGCGTCCGCCCTTGCCGTTGCTAACGCCGAGATAGTCGGCGGCATAGCTCGCCTTGGGCTTCTCGCACATGCGCATCACCCGCATCGCCGTATGCTCCTCGTTCTCCCACACCCCGGTAAGGATGCCGTAGTGGCTCACCTGGGACAAGGGGATGGAATGGATGCTCACCATCAGTCGACCGAACTTCTCGTACTGCTCGATGAGCTGCAGCGCACAGGGTTTCTTGTGCTGCGTACGATAGATGGTGTCGCCCAGCATCAACAGCACCGGCTCGTTGCCCGCAAAGTCGACCGCCTGATAGACGGCATGGCCGAAACCAAGTTTCTCGCGCTGGTAGACGAAATGGAGGCGCTTGCCAATCTCGAGGATGGAGTTCTCGTAGGCCTGATAGTGGGGCGGCAACTTCTGCAGATGCTCCTCCGATAGGGGATGCTTGAAATAATCTTCATACTGCTTGCGCTCCTCCTCGGAGCCCAACACGAGGCAGATCTCTTCGATGCCACTCTTGACCAGTTCCTCGAGCAGGATGAGGATGACGGGACGCACCAGGCCGTCGGAACAGAGCATCGGGAAGAAGTCTTTCTTGATGATGCGCGTAGCGGGATAGAGACGCGTGCCGAAACCTGCCACGGGGATGATGGCTTTGCGGATGGTATGGACGGGCTGGATGGTGAAGGGGAAGGCCTGCATACCCTTGCCACGGAGATAGGAGACAAGTTGCTGCTGGCACTCGCTGTCCCGAGCCAGAAACTGTACGGAACCGTCGCCATGCGAACCCACTCCCTTGCCGCCATAGACCCACTGCTGCAGTTCCGGGTCACGGAGCACCTCGTGGAGCTTCGGAGCCCACAGGGCGGGCGACATGGGTGCCACCAGGCGGTCGAAGAGTTCCTCCACCTCGGTCATCATCTGTCCCAACTGCTCCACCTCGCCCTGGGCCATATAATGGCAGGCACGCTCGATGAACGCATGGTTGCGCTCGCCCAAAGCCTCATGTAACAGCCGCTCACCCTCACTCTCCGCAAAAGGATAGGCCTTGTTCAGATCGGCCAGAATCCGGATGGTGTCCTTCTGGCCAGCCAGATCAGCCACCACCAAGTGTAACGGGCGCTTCACATTGAGCGGCTTGACCTCTATCTCATCGCCGTCGAAAATCATGAGTGTGGGCTTCACACCGAAGGCGCAAGCCTGGTCGAGACGTCCGCAACGCGAAGAGGTGCGCAACTCGCCGAGATAAGCGATATTCATCTCACCCATCGTATTGAGATTCAAGTGGTAGAGCAGATTGAACGCACGCGCCACCAGCACGCAGATGGCGGCACTGCTCGACAGACCACTACGGATGGGGAGTGTCATGTCGGTGATGTGGATATGCACACCGCCTACCTTGTACCACTCGAGCATATAGGAGGCTACACCTGCACAATAGCAGAAGAAGGAGCCCGACTTGGCCACCTGCTTCAGCTCCTGATCGTTCATCCGGCAGGAAAAGTCGTTCCACACATCCACCAACTCAGGGGCATCACAGGTCAACTCAAACACAGAGGATTTCTCCACCTCGGCATAGATGCCATGCTCGATACCTGTAACGATGGCCATACCCGGCAGGATATCGGCATTCATCGTACGGTAGTGACCCGCCCAGTCGGTATGCTCACCGAACAAACAGAGCCTTCCTGGCACAAACAATTTCAACATGAACAGAGAGTTTAGATTTTTAATTTTTTGCAAAGATAATAAAAAAATGGGGGAAGAAGGGCAATTTTAAGCGGAATAATTTGGATACTTGGATAAAATTCCTTACTTTTGCAACGATTTCAACTCATTTATCTCTATTTTCATCATCAAAACCTATTGCCTATCGACATACTTTACTTCACAAAAAAGTAATGAACAATGAAAAAATATGATTGTATGACCAACGAGGAGTTGGCCTTACGATATACCGATGGAGACAATCAGGCTTTCGATGAACTGCTCACACGCAATGAGTCGAAACTCTATGACTATATCCTCTTTGTCGTGGGCAACAGCGAAATAGCCAACGACATCTTTCAGGATACCTTCGTCAAGATTATCGTGAATCTGCAGGAAGGCAGGTACACCAATAGCGGAAAGTTCAGCTATTGGATGATCCGTATTGCCCACAACATCATCATGGACCAATACAGGATGCAGAAAAACGAGAATATTGTAGAGCCTACCCACGACAACGACCTGCGCAACCTGAGCGTGCAATCGGTGGTGCAGAGCAACCATGAGGACGAGATCGTCAAGACACAGGTGCTCAAGGACGTGAAACGGCTGATGGAAAATCTGCCCACGCCCCAGCGCGAGGTGGTCTATATGCGCTATTACCAGAACCTCTCGTTCAAGGAGATTGCAGAGATTACGGGCGTGAGCATCAACACCTCGCTCGGACGCATGAGATATGCCATTCTCAACATGCGCAAGATGGCACGTGAGAACCAAATCACCCTTCAGGTTTCCTGAAAGCCAGCTGGCGGGCTACAGCTGGCGCAACTGGCGGATGGTGGCCTCGGGGTCGGCGCTCCTGAAGACATAACTGCCGCTCACCAGCACATCCACGCCTGCGGCTACCAGACGGGGGGCGGTCTCGGCCTGCACGCCTCCATCCACCTCGATGAGCGTGGAGAGACCCTTGCGGGCAATCATGGCACGGAGGCGTTTCACCTTGTCGAGGGTGTTTTCGATGAAGGCCTGACCGCCGAAGCCGGGGTTGACGCTCATCAGCAGAACCATGTCGACATCGCACAGGATGTCTTCGAGCACCTCAACGGGGGTGGCGGGATTGAGGGTCACGCCGGCCTTCATGCCGGCCTGGTGAATCTCCTGGAGCGTACGGTGAAGATGCACGCAGGCCTCGTAGTGTACATTCATCATCATCGCGCCCAGCTTGGCCGTCTGACGGATGTATTGTTCGGGATGTACAATCATGAAATGCACATCCAAGGGTTTCTTACATTTGCTGGCCACTGCCTCGAGCACAGGGAAGCCAAAGGAGATGTTGGGCACAAACACGCCGTCCATCACATCCAGATGGAGCCAGTCGGCCTCGCTCCGGTTGATCATGTCGATTTCGCTGTCGAGATGCAGGAAATCGGCCGCCAGTAATGAGGGTGATAATATTGTCATAAGAATCGTTGTTCCTTGCCGAATGTTTCGTTAGTTGATACGCGCTTTTGCTTGCGCTTGTATTAATTGAGACAGAAGGAGACGGTGGTGCCGTCGGACAGTCTCATGACCCGGTAGCTGTGGGCCAACTGTTTGATGAAACGGATGGTACTGGCCTTGGGGCCTTGGTTCTCGGGAGTAAAATATGCCATAGGCTGCTCTTTGATTGGTGAATGGATAATTGGCGGCCACGGCGGTCGGCTCACGGGGAGCCTCATCCATCCCAGCCGCATTTATTTAGAAAACGCAAAGAAGCAGCGATTATTATATCTTTCGACCGATTTTTTATTCAAGCTGTTTTTTTTATTCAAGCTGTTTTTTTTATTCAGCCCCCTTACTTATTCCACACGACTGGCATCCAGTCCCTTCATGCCGTTGACGAAACTGTCGGCGGTCATGCGCTTCTTGCCGGCCAACTGCAGTTCGACCAGTTGGAGCAAACCGTCGGCGGTGGCCACATAGAGCTGGCGGCGCTCCACCACGAGTTCGCCGGGCTGCAAGCCGTCGGCGGGCCGCGAGGTCTTCGCGGTCTTGTAGATCTTGAGCACGGCCTGCTTGCCGTCGGGGGTGTGGAGCGTGGTCCAGGCCCCGGGATAGGGACTGAGGCCGCGCACGAAGTCGTAGATGCGTTTCTGGGGTTGCTGCCAGTTGATGAGACAGGTCTCCTTGAAGAGTTTGGGGGCATGATGGAGTTCACCGTCCAGTCGCGTGACGAGTTCGTCCTGGGCGATGGAAGGGGGCTGCCCGCCACTCTCGACAATCTTGTCGAGCGTCTTCAGGCAGAGGCCGGCACCGAGCCGCATGAGACCGTCGTAGACATACTCCACATCGGCCTCATCGGGGATGGCGAAAGGCTCCTGCAGGATGATTCGACCCGTGTCGATATCATGGTCGAGGAAGAAGGTGGTGACACCCGTGGCGGTCTCGCCCTCGATGACCGCCCAGTTGATGGGGGCGGCACCGCGGTACTGGGGCAGCAGGGCGGCATGCACATTGAAGGTGCCGAGCGAGGGCATCGCCCACACCACCTCGGGCAACATGCGGAAGGCCACGACCACCTGCAGGTTGGCCCCATAGGAGCGCAGTTCGCTGAGGAAGGCCTCGTCCTTCATCTTCACCGGCTGGAGCACAGGAATGCCATGGTCCAGCGCATACTGTTTCACGGGAGGAGCCTGCAGCACACTGCCGTGACGCCCCACGGGCTTGTCGGGCTGGGTGACCACGGCCACCACCTGATAGCCATTGGTGACTAAGGCATCGAGGGTCTCCACGGCAAACTCGGGAGTGCCCATGAATATGATTTTCAAGTCTTCTTTCTTCATTGTTGCAGTATCAATATAATTAGGTATATAGGATTACTCCTCACTCATATCGGCCACCATCTTGCGGTACATGCCCAGCATCTTGCGACGAGAGATGTAACCACACAGGTGCTGGTCGGCATCGAGCACGGGCAACCATTCGGTATGGGTGCGGTCGAAGGTCTTCATCACCTCGGTCATCGGCGCACTGTCGGAAAGCGTGGCGGCTGGCTGAATCATGAGTTGCTCGGCACGGAAATGGTGGTAGAGCTCGATGCGGAACACGAGGTGGCGTATCTTGTTGATGACAATCTCGCCCTTGAGGTTGCCGGCGGCATCGAGCACGGGCAGGATATCGTGGCGGCTGCGGCTGATCTTGTTGACGATGTCGCCGAGATCGGTGTCGGGACTCACGGCCAGATAATTCTTGTCGATGACGCTGTGCAGACTCATGAGTGTGAGCACGGCGTTGTCGGTGTGATGGGTAATGAGCCGGCCCTGCTTGGCCAGACGCATGCCATAGATGCTGTGGGGCTCGAAGAGGCTGATGGTGAGATAGGAGAATACGCTCACAATCATCAGTGGCAGGAACAGGTCGTAGCCTCCCGTAATCTCGGCAATAAGGAAGATGCCCGTGAGAGGCGCGTGCATCACACCCGACATCACCCCAGCCATGCCCAGAAGGGCGAAATTCTTCTCTGGCAGATACACTCCCAACTCGTAGAGGTTCCACAGATGGGCAAAGAGGAAGCCCGTGAAGCAACCGATGAAAAGGCTGGGAGCAAAGGTTCCGCCACAACCGCCACCGCCATTGGTGGCCGAGGTGGCCACCACCTTGGTGAACAGCACCAAGGCGATATAGAGGATGAGCAGGTCGGCACTGCCCGCAAAGAGCGAGTGGTTGAGAATCTGGTTCCAGTCAGCTTCCGAACGGCCGTTGAGCAGAAGGTTGATGTCGCGGTAGCCCTCGCCATAAAGCGAAGGGAAGAGGAAGATGAGGGTGCTCAGCGTCAGACCACCCAGGGCGAGTTTCACGTAGGGGCGATCCTTGAAGCGGGCAAAGATGCCCTCGCAATAGGTCATCGTGCGGATGAAATAAAGGCTCACCAGTCCACAGGCTATACCCAGCAGGATATTACCCGGAACGCGCTCCACCACCCAGGGGCTGTCCATCGTGAACGAGAAGAGCACGTCGGACCCACGGAAGATATAGGTGAAACAGCAGGCGGTGACACAGGAGAGCAGGATGGGCAGCAGCGATGCCATGGTGAGGTCGATCATGAGCACCTCGAGGGTGAACACCAGACCAGCGATGGGGGCCTTGAAGATGCCGGCAATGGCACCTGCGGAGCCGCAGCCCACGAGTAGCATGAGGGTCTTGTTGTCCAGGCGGAAGAGTTTGCCCAGGTTGGAACCGATGGCAGAACCCGTGAGCACGATGGGAGCCTCGGCTCCCACCGAACCACCGAAGCCGATGGTGATGGCCGAAGCAATCACCGACGACCAGCAGTTGTGGCCGGGCAGACGGCTGCGCTTGCTACTGATGGCATAGAGGATGCGGGTGATGCCATGGCTGATATTGTCTTTGACCACATAGCGCACAAAGAGCGACGTGAGATAGATACCGATGACGGGATAGACCAGGAAGAGCCAGTTGGCGCTTCCGCTATGGAAACGTCCCGTGAGCATCGCCCCTATCTCATTGATGAGACCATGGAGCAGGAAGGCCGCCACGGCACAGAAGAAGCCCACCAGCACGGCGAGCATCAGCACA
Organism: Bacteroidaceae bacterium; assembly: GCA_016302965.1. Lineage (GTDB taxonomy): Bacteria > Bacteroidota > Bacteroidia > Bacteroidales > Bacteroidaceae > Prevotella. The sequence goes on along the minus strand of JAEDMP010000008.1, from coordinate 28,820 downwards.
AACGTGCGCTCGCTGAGGTGTTCCTCGCGCCATTGCAGCAGTCGGTCGAGAAGGGTTGGCTGTTCAGTGATATCCATGCGGATGATGGTTTACTTGCGGATGATGGCCACCTCGCCGCCCTTGCCCAAGCGGATGATGGCCGAGGGCTTGTGGGGCTTGTGCTCACCACGACGGCTGAAGCAGACATAGTCTACGGCCTCGAGGATGGCGGCGGGGATGTCACAATAGTTCTGGGCGGCGGGCTCGCCGGAGATGTTGGCCGAGGTGGACACCACGGGCTTCTGCATCCGGTAGCAGAGCTCACGCGAGAAGTCTTCGCGCGTGATGCGGATGGCGATGCTGCCATCCCCACCCACCAGGTTGGGGGCGAGATTCACCGCACCGTCGAGGATGAGCGTGGTGGGTTTGTCGGCATACTCGAAGAGGTCCCATGCCACCGACGGCACATCGCGCACATAGCGCTGCACGCGGGCATCGCTGTCGACTAAGCAGATCATCGCCTTCGAGTCGTCGCGCTGCTTGATGCGGTAGATACGGGCCACGGCCTCGGCATTGGTAGCATCGCAGCCCAGCCCCCATACGGTGTCGGTGGGATAAAGGATGACGCCGCCCCGGCGCATCACCTCCACCGCCTGTCTGATATCGTCTTCTGTCTTCATGTCTGATTAGAACTCACTGGTGAAATGGAACTTGATATGTTTGAAGTCTTCCTGCGCCATCGAGAGCACATAGCCGCTGTCGGCGAGGAACACATCGCGGCCATCCTTGTCCTTGGCCATATACTGATACTTGCGCTTCTTGAAGTTCTCGAGCTCCTGCTCGTCGTCGCTCTCTATCCAGCACGCCTTGTAGAGGTGGACAGGCTCCCAGCGGCACTTGGCGTTGTACTCGTTCTCCAAGCGGTACTGGATGACCTCGAACTGCAGCTGGCCCACGGTGCCCACAATCTTGCGGCCGTTGAACTGGTTGACAAAGAGCTGGGCCACACCCTCGTCCATCAGCTGGTCGATACCTTTCTGCAGCTGCTTGGCCTTCATCGGGTCGGCATTCTCGATATACTTGAACAGTTCGGGCGAGAAACTCGGCAGTCCACGGAAATGGAGCTGTTCGCCCTCGGTGAGCGTGTCGCCAATCTTGAAGATGCCGTTGTCGGGCAGACCGACGATGTCGCCCGGCCAGGCCTCGTCGATGGTACTCTTGCGCTGCGCCATGAACTGGGTGGGCGACGAGAAGCGGAGCGTCTTGCCCTGACGCACATGCAGGTAGGGCTGGTTGCGCTGGAACTTGCCGCTGCACACCTTGCAGAAGGCGATGCAGGAGCGGTGGTTGGGGTCGATGTTGGCGGTAATCTTGAAGATGAAGCCCGTGAACTTGCCCTCCTCGGGACTCACCATGCGCTCCTCGGCCTTGGTGGGACGAGGACTGGGGGCTATCTCGACGAAGCAGTTGAGCAGTTCCTGCACACCGAAATTGTTGAGGGCCGAACCGAAGAACACGGGGGCCACCTCGGCCTCCCGGTAGTCGTCCACCTGGAAGTCGGGATAGACACCGTCCACCAGTTCGAGGTCGTCGCGCAGTTTGGCGGCATCCGTCTCTCCCACCCTGCTGTCGAGTTCCTCGCTGTGGATGTCCACCTCCACCTTCTCCGTCACGCGTTGCTTGTCGGGGGTGAAGAGGTCGAGTTTCTGCTCATAGATATTGTAGACGCCCTTGAACTTCGAGCCCTGGTTGATGGGCCAGCTCAGGGGGCGCACTTTGATCTCGAGTTCCTTCTCCAGCTCGTCGAGCAGGTCGAAGGGGTCGCGGCCCTCGCGGTCCATCTTGTTGATGAAGATGATGACGGGGGTCTTGCGCATACGGCAGACGGTCATGAGTTTGCGCGTCTGCGTCTCCACGCCCTTGGCACCGTCGACCACGATGATGGCCGAGTCTACAGCGGTGAGCGTGCGGAAGGTGTCTTCGGCAAAGTCCTGGTGACCCGGGGTGTCGAGGATGTTGACCTTATAGTCGTGGTAGTCGAACTCCATCACCGAGGTGGAAACCGAGATACCGCGCTGTTTCTCGATGTCCATCCAGTCGGAGGTGGCTGTCTTTCTGATTTTGTTGCTCTTCACGGCACCGGCCACTTGTATCTGACCACCGAAGAGCAGGAATTTCTCCGTCAGCGTGGTCTTGCCCGCGTCGGGGTGCGATATGATCGCAAAGGTTCTTCTTCTTTCTATCTCTTGGTTCATAATCGTTCGGGATAATGGTGGGGATGTCTGTCATGCGGATGGGGCCTTATTCGGCCATCAGCAGGCTGACACAGCGGGCCAGCGACGCTTCCCAGTGGGGAATCTCCACACCGTAGGCCTCCTTGATCTTGGTCTTGTCGAGCACGCTGTAGGCGGGACGGTTGGCTGGCGTGGGATATTCGGAGGTGTGGAGGGGTTTCACGTGGCAGGTGGTGATGCCGGCCAGGCGGTGGATGGCCTTGGTGAAGTCATACCAGCTGGTCACGCCCTCGTTGGAGAAATGGTAGACACCGGGCTTCACGCCCTGGTTGATGGCGGTCATGATGACCGAGGCGAGATCGGCGGCATAGGTGGGGGTGCCAATCTGGTCGAAGATGACTCCCAGTTCGGACTTCTCCTTGCCGAGACGGATCATCGTCTTCACGAAGTTGTTGCCATAGATGCTGTAGAGCCATGCCGTGCGGATAATCATCGCGTTGGGGCAGAATTTCTGCACGCCGAGCTCGCCGGCCAGTTTGGTGCTGCCATAGACGCTGTCGGGAGCCGGGGTATCGGTCTCGACATAAGGGGTATGGTGGGTGCCGTCGAACACATAGTCGGTAGACACCTGGATGATGCTGCCCCCACGCTTGGCCACAGCGGCGGCCAGATAGGCAGGAGCCAGGGTGTTGAGGGTGGTGCAGAGTTCCTTGTTGCTCTCTGCCTTGTCGACGGCGGTATAGGCGGCACAGTTCACGATGCAGTCGATGGCATTGCGCTGCACGAAATCGTCAACGGCCAGCTGGTTGGTGATGTCCAGTTCGGCCACGTCGGTATTGAAATAACAGTGTTGCGGGTTCTCTTTCTCGAGCAGCTGCATCTCGTTGCCCAGTTGGCCGTTGCAGCCTGTAATCAGAATATTCATGACGGAAAAAAAATAATGAGATGTAAAAAGCGTTCAATCAAAATTCCAGCGGACATTCCTTGTCCTTCTTGTAATAGTCGCTGAGCATACCCACCAGGGTGGAAATCTCCTTCACGGCATGCTCCGTATTGGGGCTGATGGTTTTCTTCTGCAGGCGCAGCATCATCACCCCGTAGAGGGCGTTGAGACAGGTCTCCACCTCGTGCTCCTCCTTGTTGGCTCCGCGGTTGCGCAGCTCCACGATGAAGGGCAGCACCTTGTAGTAGGCCGCATTGTAGAAGGGGTATTTGGTGCTCTGGAGCAGCTGCTGGTGAAGCTCTTCAAGCTGGATGAGCGTCACCTTGTTGATTTGCAGATGGCCGTGCTCACGGCATTGCTCCTGGTTCATCATGCGGATGAGGTTGCCATACCAGTCGGCAAGCTCCTCTTTCTGTTCGTCGGTATAAGTGGCGAAACGGTCGATATACTCACGGCGAATGCGGGACAGCGAGCAGCCGAAGGCGCGGATGGTGTCCTCCACCTGCCACATATAGAGCAGGTATTCGGCTATGTTTTCTTGTCTTAACTGTTGAGAGATAAACATCTTGTTCCTGTTATCGTTGAATAGCTGTTAGAAGGGGCTTCAGAAGAAGCGGAAGAGATTGGTCATCATGCCGAAGAAGATAATCACCGACGTGATAATCACCACGGCACCAATCACCTGGTTGATGAGTCTGATGCCGTTGGCGTCAAACTTTCCACGTATCTTGTCGACCAGCCACGTGAGGCCGAACCACCAGAGCAGGGCTCCCGCCACAATGCTCAAGAATCCCACGAACATCTCGAAGGGATGGTCGGGAAGGACAAACGCAAACTGGGCGTAGGTGGCCAGAAAGAGGAAGATGATGAGGGGATTGGAGAAGGTGACCAGGAAGGCGGTGACGGCATTGTGGGTCATCGTGCCCTTGGCATTGCCTGACTGGTGCATATTCTTCGTGGGGTCGCTGCGATAGGTGTAGACTCCGAAACCGAGCAGCATCAGACTGCCCGCCAACTGCAGCCACCACCGGTATTGCTGGTTGTTGACAAAATCCATCACATAGCTCATGCCGTAGCCTGCAATGCCCGCATAGACAATGTCGCTCAAGGCAGCACCCACTCCTGTGACGAACCCGTACCAACGGCCCTTGTTCAGCGTGCGCTGCACACAAAGCACGCCCACCGGACCCATCGGAGCCGATGCAATGATACCGATGAGCATCCCCTTGAAGATGAAATCGAGTATGTTGATATGGATAGGAAATGGCATAACGGATGCAAAATTGCTAATTTTATACGAATTATACAAGTTTTTGGACTTAAATCTTTGTTTCATCCGGCTTTTTTTTTAACTTTGTACCCAAGAATGGCGATTATCGCCTTCTATAACCGAACTTTTTTACTATCATAATACCTAATTTCTTATGTCTACACAGACCCTTATCAAACCATACGTCATCGGTTTGGACTTAGGAGGAACCAACTCCGTATTCGGTATCGTCGACGCCCGCGGCGACATCAAGGCCACGACGGCCATCAAAACCCAGGGATATGAAACCGTAGAGGATTATGTGGCTGCATCGGTGGAGGCCCTGCAGGTCATCATCGACCAGGTGGGCGGCCTTGAGACCATCAAGGCCATGGGTATCGGCGCTCCCAATGCCAACTACTACCGCGGCACCATCGAGCAGGCTCCCAACATCGTGTGGGGCAAGGGCATCGTGCCCTTAGCCGACCTGTTCAGCAAGGCACTCGGCATACCCGTGGCCATGACCAATGACGCCAATGCGGCCGCCATCGGCGAGATGACCTACGGCGTGGCCCGCGGCATGAAGAACTTCATCATGATTACACTCGGAACGGGTGTCGGCTCCGGCGTGGTGGTCAACGGACAGCTGGTATATGGAAGCGACGGCTTTGCCGGAGAGCTGGGACACGTGACCATGGTCCGCGAGGGTGGACGCACCTGCGGATGCGGACGCACGGGATGTCTCGAGGCTTACTGCTCGGCTACGGGTGTGGCCCGTACCGCACGCGAGATGCTGGCCAACAGCGAGAAACCCTCCCTGCTGCGCGACCTCGACCCCGAGGCCATCACCTCGCTCGACGTGAGCATCGCTGCCGGCAAGGGCGACGAGATTGCCAACGAGATCTTCCAGTTCACGGGCAAGATGCTGGGTGAGGCCTGCGCCGACTTCGCCACCTTCAGCAGTCCCGAGGCCTTCGTGTTCTTCGGTGGTCTGACCAAGGCCGGCGAACTCATCATGAAGCCCATCCGCGATGCCTACGATGCCCATGTGCTCAACATCTTCAAGGAAAAGGCCCAGTTCCTCGTGAGCTCGCTCGAAGGCTCATCAGCCGCCGTGCTCGGTGCCAGCGCCCTGGGTTGGGACATCCGATAAGACCAGGGCATTGCTTTTTCAGCTCGAGACAAGAGCCACTTCTTAAACACGGAAGGGGTGAACGGAGACAAATCCCGTTCACCCCTTCAGCTATTCAGCGGCTACCGATATAAAGGCATACCATTCCGAGAAGGACGAGTATCAGGTCAACCACCTTCGACTTGAGGTTCTTCTCATGGAAGAAGGCGGCACCACAGAGGAAACTCACCACCACGCTGCCCCGGCGAATCATCGAGACGATGCTGATCATCGCTCCCGGCAGACTCAAGGAATAGAAATAGACAAAGTCGGCAGTGCTCAGAAAGAGGCTCACACCCAGGATGCCCCAGTCCCAACGGAAGGGTGTGGTCTTGCCACGATGGGGCCACCAGAGCAATAGGAGCATCACTCCCATCATCCCGCACTGGTAGATGGTATACCAGCTCTGCACCATCATGCGGTCGAGCCCCACACCGCCATCGGCAGGCGATGCCATCAGGTATTTGTCGTAGAGGCCGCTCACGGCTCCCATGGCCGCCGAACCCACAATCATCCATATCCAGTGGTCGCGACGGAAATCGATGCCCTCTTTCTTGCCACTCCTGCTTAGCAGGAAGAAACTCGCCACGGCCAGCAGCACACCGGCCCACTGCCAGAGGTTGAGCCGCTCGCCAAACACGAGGAAGGCTCCCACCAGCACCATCACCGGGCGCGTGGCATTGATGGGGCCGACAATGGTGAGCGGCAGATGTTTCATGCCGAAATAGCCCAATACCCAGCTGCTCAGCACGATGACACTCTTGAGCAGGATGTAACGGTGCTCCTCCCAGCCGCCCGAAGCGGTGAGGAAGGGGGTGCCCTCCAAACTGTCGCCCGTGGCACTCAGCACGATGCACGGAAGAAAAATCAGCGAGGAGAAGAGGGTGTTGAGAAACAGCACGGGAATAACCGCATTGTCTTTCAGCGACTTCTTCTTGAACGAATCATAAATGCCCAAAAGGGCTGCACTCATAAATGCCAATACTAACCACATGTTCTGTCAACTATTGCTTGTCAATTTGTTATCTGTTTGATTTTCAATCTCTTCAACCTTTATTCCACAGACCGTCACGGCGTTTGTTCAGGAATATTCCACACGCTCCAGGAACAGGGCATGACCCGGCATCGACTCGCCTGCCGCCGTGCGACTGCCCCGCTCTATCACGTCACGAAACTGGCTGAGCGTCATGCGGTGGCGACCCACCTCGATGAGCGTGCCCACCACCGCGCGCACCATATTGCGCAGAAAGCGGTTGGCAGCAATCTCAAAATACCAGCTCGTGGGCGACAACTGGTGCCAACGGGCGGCGTAAATCTTGCACAGGGTGGTCTTCGCATCGGAATGGCTCTTGCAGAAACTGCCGAAGTCTTCGTAATCGAACAGCAGGGCGGCCGCCTGGTTCATCAGTTCGAAGTCTAGCGCATAATGCAACTCCAAAGAGTAATGGCGCAGGAAGGGGTCCTTGGCCATATGGATATAATAATGATAGGTGCGGCGGGTGGCCGAGAAACGGGCGTGAAGGTCGGGCGAGACCTGCTCCACCCGGCTCACCGACACATCGCGGGGCAGGAGCCGGTTGATCCGGTAGACCAACTGCGGCCCATCGAGCACACCAGCCTCATCCGGCCAGTCGAAATGGGCCACCATCTCTCGCGCATGAACCCCCGCATCCGTACGTCCCGCCCCCACCACGGTGATAGGGCCGGCACGCAGAATCTTCGTCAGCGACACCTCCAACACCTCCTGAACCGAGATGCCGTTGGGCTGGATCTGCCATCCGTGAAAACGGGTTCCGTCATAACTGAACGTGATGAAATAACGCATGTGAAAAAACTGTGAATCCTTATTTTTGATGATTTCAAGCGGCAAAGGTATAACTATTTTTCCTTTTTTTGCCCATTCTCGTCTTTTTTTTCTATTTTTGCACATCAAAACAGAAGAAAAAAGAAGAAAGAACATGAAATTGTCTGAACTACATACAGGAGAGAAGGGAGTCATCGTGAAGGTGCTGGGACACGGCGGCTTCAGAAAAAGAATCGTGGAGATGGGATTCATCAAGGGAAAAGAGATTGAAGCCCTGCTCTCCGCACCCCTGCAGGACCCCGTGAAATACCAGCTCATGGGCTACGAGGTGTCGCTCAGAAGAGCCGAGGCCGAACAGATTGAAATCATCTCGAAGGAGGAGGCCCGGCAACTGCAGACCGACAACGGGCAGCAACAGATTGTCAAAGAGATTGAATACCAGGAACTGAGAAAGATTGCCCTCAACAAGCGAAGAACCATCAATGTGGCACTCGTGGGCAACCCCAACTGCGGCAAGACCTCGCTCTTCAACTTCGCCTCAGGCGCCCATGAGCATGTGGGCAACTACTCGGGAGTGACCGTCGACGCCAAGGACGGCTATGCCGACTACGAGGGCTACCACTTCCACCTGGTCGACCTGCCCGGCACCTACTCGCTCTCGGCCTACAGCCCCGAAGAACTCTATGTGAGAAGACAACTCATCGACAAGACACCCGACGTGGTCATCAATGTCATCGATGCCAGCAACCTGGAACGCAACCTCTATCTCACCACCCAGCTCGTGGACATGAACCTGCGCATGGTGTGCGCACTCAACATGTATGACGAGATGCAGGCCAGGGGCGACCAGCTAGACCACCACAAACTGGCACAACTCTTCGGCGTGCCCATGATTCCCACCTCATTCAAGTCGGGCATGGGGGTCGACCTGCTCTTCCATATCATCATCAACCTCTATGAGGGCATGGACTTCATCGACAAGAAGGGAAACATCAACCCCGAAGTGGCGGCCGAAATCCAGAACTGGCACAAGAACTATGAGCGCAAACACGGCGGCAACCACGGCGAGGACTTCGCCCACGGCAACCGGCCCAACAACAGCGTATGCCGGCATATCCACCTCAACCACGGCTCCTCCATCGAACGCGGTATCGAGGCCGTCAAAAAGGAGTTGCAGAACGACGAGCAAATCCGCCACAAATACTCCACCCGATACCTCTCCATCAAACTGCTGGAGCACGACAAGGAGACGGAACAGGTGGTGGCCATGCTGCCCAACGGCGACACCATCAAGCGCATCCGCGACAACGAGTCGAAACGCATCAAGGAGGAGACCAACGAAGACTCGGAAACCGCCATCATGGATGCCAAATACGGACTCATACACGGTGCCCTGCACGAGGCCGGATTCCGAAGGGGAGAGAAACAAGATACCTATCAGGTGACCCACCTCATCGATGCCGTCATCACCAACCGCTATGTGGGCTTCCCCATCTTCTTCCTGCTGCTCTTCGCGATGTTCCAGTGCACCTTCTCTTTAGGCCAATATCCCATGGACTGGATAGAGGCGGGCGTGGAAGCGCTGGGCGGACTGGCCACCCGCCTGCTACCCGAAGGACCCCTGCGCGACATGCTCGTCGACGGCATCCTCGGCGGTGTGGGAGCGGTCATCGTCTTCCTGCCGCAGATTCTCATCCTCTATGCCTTCATCTCGCTGATGGAAGACTCGGGATATATGGCCCGGGCCGCCTTCATCATGGACAAGCTCATGCACAAGATGGGACTGCACGGCAAATCGTTCATCCCGCTCATCATGGGCTTCGGATGCAACGTGCCTGCCGTCATGGCCACCCGCACCATCGAGAGCCGGCGCTCACGCCTCATCACCATGCTCATCCTGCCGATGATGAGCTGCTCGGCACGCCTGCCCATCTATATCATCATCATCGGCTGCTTCTTCGCCCCACAATGGCAGAGCGTGGTCCTGATTTCACTCTACCTGATCGGCATCCTCATGGCGGTCCTCATGAGCAACCTCTTCAGCCGATGGCTCATCAAGGGCGACGACACCCCCTTCGTCATGGAACTCCCGCCCTACCGCTTCCCCACCTGCAAGGCCATCCTGCGCCACACCTGGGAGAAAGGTAAGCAGTATCTGCGCAAGATGGGAGGCATCATCCTCGTGGCCAGCATCATCGTCTGGGCACTCGGCTATTTCCCCCATCACGAGGGGCTCGCCGTGGCCGAACAGCAGGAACTGAGCTATCTCGGCATGATTGGCAAACTGATCGAGCCGCTGTTCTCGCTCCAGGGATTCAACTGGAAACTCGACGTGGCCCTGCTCTCGGGATTAGGAGCCAAGGAGATTGTGGCTTCATCCATCGGTGTGCTCTACAATGACAATCTGCAGCTGATGACTGCCGACGGCATCACTCCGCTCGTGGCCTTCAGTTTCCTCACCTTCGTGCTGATTTATTTCCCCTGTGTGGCCACCATCGCCGCCATCAAGGAGGAGAGCGGCTCGTGGCGCTGGGCCTGCTTCACCGCCGTCTACACCACCCTGCTGGCATGGATGGTCTCCGCCGTCGTCTATCAGATAGGCAGCCTGCTCTTCGCCTCCTGACACACAGGATTGTCAAAAAAATCATGAAAAAAGACAATAATCCCAAGCATAATCAAAAGATTTTACGTATCTTTGCACCATCATAGGCAAACTGCCAATAAAAAGACATATCTACAACTATTATGAAAAAGATTCTCAGTATTCTCGCATCCGCCTTCATGGTACTGCCCATGTCGGCACAGAATGCGCAACAACAGCCGGTACTCGATGCCGCACGCAGTGTCAACAACTACTTCATGAAGAAGTATGCCGACCCCACGGAGCCAACCTTCGTCAAGAAGATTCGCCCCAGCAGTCTCTGGACCCGTGCTGTATACTATGAGGGACTGATGGCCCTCTATGAGATTGACAAGAACCCGGCCTATATCGACTATACCGACCGTTGGGCCAACTTCCACAAGTGGACTCCCCGCAACGGCACCTCCACCTGCGACGCCGACGACCAGTGCTGCTCGCAGACCTATCTCGACCGCTTCATGATGACCGGTGACTCGGCCATGCTCAAGCCCACCATCGAGAACCTGCAGAAGCAGATGCAGACCAAGATCGGCTGGTGGACCTGGATTGATGCCATCCAGATGGCCATGCCCGTCTATGCACAGATGTATAAGATTACCGGCGACCGGAAATACCTGGAACATGGCATGAAGATGTACCGCTGGAGCCGCAACGAGTGCGGCGGAGGCCTCTTCAACGAGAAGGGTGACGGACTGTGGTGGCGCGATGCCGACTATGTGCCCCCCTACAAGGAGAAAGATGGCAAAGACTGCTACTGGTCGAGAGGTAACGGATGGGTGCTGGCCGCCTACGTACGTGTGATGAACCAGCTCTCGCCCAAAGACAAGATTTATAAAGAGGTGAAGAAAGACTTCCTCACCATGTGCAACGGACTGGCCAAGTGCCAGCGCGAGGACGGCTTCTGGAACGTGAGCCTCGTATCGCCCACTACCTACGGCGGCAAGGAGACAACGGGTACGGCCCTCTTCCTCTACGGCATCGCCTGGGGGCTGCAGAAGGGCTATCTCAAGGAGAAGGTGTTCCGTCCCATCGCCGACAAGGCTTGGGCAGCCATGGCCAAAGACGCTGTGCATGCCGACGGATTCCTCGGATGGGTGCAGGGAACGGGCAAAGACCCCTCGGCCGGACAGCCTGTCACCTATACCAAGGTGCCCGACTTCGAGGACTATGGCATCGGCTGCTTCCTGCTGGGTGCTGCCGAATACTACAAACTGCTCGGTACCGACAAGTAAACGGCTCAAGGCTTCCTGATAACGGAAAAAGGAAAGGCTATCGATAACGGCTGAAGGCACGGACGAGAACCGACATCACTGAAGATAAACTCAAAAACAACAATAGCAATGAAAAGAATGATTTTGTTTGTAGCCCTGCTGATATGCAGTGTGCTCACCATGACCGCCCAAGAAGCAAAAGGCGGTGCACAGATCAAATTCGAGAAGACGACACACAACTTCGGCACTTTCTCTGAAAATGCTCCCAAGGTGAGTTGCGAGTTTGCCTTCACCAACGTAGGCGACGCTCCACTCATCATCAACCAGGCTGTTGCCGGCTGCGGATGTACCTCACCCCAATATCCCAAAGAGCCCATCCAGCCCGGACAGAAGGGTGTCATCAAGGTGACCTATAACGGAACAGGCCGTTTCCCTGGACACTTCAAGAAGTCTATCACCGTGCGCACCAATGGTACCGTAGAGATGACACGTCTCTATATCGAAGGTGATATGACGGAAGCCAAATAAGGGGAAAGCGAGCACACATCAAACCAACCATTCCAAATAAAGGAGGCGAATGTCCAATCAGACATCCGCCTCCTTTATTTTTGATGATTATTTGCTGTTTGGATGGTATCCCAACCATACGGGGATTACTTCTCCATCACCTTTTTGGTCACTACAGAACCATCGGCATGACGCTCACGCACGATGTTGAGTCCCTGATGAGGCTGGTTGCCCTTGACGCCAGCAGGCGAGAAATAGTCGCGGTCGGCAACGGGACTCTCCTTCTCTGCAGAGACGATACCCGTGGACGAAGCAGCCACCTTGAGCACACCCGTGGTGTAGAGTTCGGAGCTGTCCCAAGCAAGGCCCTCACCGGGAGTGAGCGGACTGATTTCAGCGAAGGTACCCGTGATGGAGCCCGTGACTTTGAGCAACTGATAGCTCGTGCCCACAACGGGAGTCTCAGGCAGAGCGAGCGAGGGAGCCAGCTGGAGCGTCACGTTCTCTCCCAGGGTGAGGTCACCCGTCACGGAGAGGGAGTTGCACTTCTCTGCACCCACAGCCACATGGATGATGGAACCATCCTGGGCCTTGACATTACTCTTCACCGTCAGGCGCTTGGCCATGGCACTGTCGGGACCAGCCATCAGGGTGGCACCCTCCTGCAGCGTCACCACACTGGCCACAGAGCCGGAGCCGGCGAGCGTTGTGCCGTCCTTGACGGTGATGGCACCCTTGCCGCTGTTGGTTCCGTCGACAATCAGACGTCCACCCTCGATGATGGTGGAACCGCTATACGTGTTGGCACCCTTGAGTCGCCAGTCGCCGCTACCCTGCTTCACGATGTTCACCGTGCCGGTGTAGCCACTGCCGCTGCAGCTCCAGTCGTTGATGATGCCCGAGAAAGTCTCATCGGTATTGGCGCTGCCAATCTTCCAGGTACAGGAGAATCCCTTGGTGTTCTTGGAACTACCCATCAGATAGGTTCCCGAGCTTCCCGCAAGTCCACCGAGCGTCACATTGCCGTTGGTGTCCCAGATGCAGACACGGGTGTTGCCCTTGGCTTCCACCACCGCATTGGCGATATTCTTGTTGCTGCTCATGAGGAAGAGCGAACCATTCTTGTCGGTGCTCACACCGTTGGCGATGATGCGTCCCGTGAATCCGGAGAAGTTGCCCTGGATATACTCACGCAGATAGGGGATGTTCCACTGGAGGCTTCCCGAACCCGTCACCACCGACTTGAGGTAGCAGTTGCGGTTGGGAGCGAAGATGCTGGTGGTTCCTTCCACAACATGGATGGGGAAGTTGTAGGTCTCGTAGTTGTTCGACTCGCCCTTGGTCTTGAGCGTACCGCCTTCGAACACGAGGCGCGAGGCCGAACCGATGCCCGCCTTGGCGGCTTCTACCGTTGAGAGATAGAGGGAACCGCCACGCAGCACCACATCGCCCTCGTAGGCGAAGAACTTGCTGGAGGGCACATTCACCTGACCCTCGCCGTCGATGACGAGATTGCCGCTACCTTCCACAGCACCGTTGAGCGTCACGACAGCCTTCTCGTCGGTCACCTCAAAGACCGTCTCGTTATAGAGCAGGGCGGAACGGTTGGTAGAGGTGGAAGCGCCGGTATACTGATAGGTGCCGCCATCCATGATCCAGTTCTGGGCAAACTCATCGGAGGCTCCGATAGAGGAAGCCACGCCACCATTCTTGAGGGTGGAGAAACTGAGGATGCCGCCATGCAGCACGGTGGCTCCGCGATAATTGTTGAGTGTTTCGATGGTGAACTTGCCATCGCCGGCCTTGTTCAGCGAACCGTTGCCATCGATGCTGCCCGTACCCTGCAGGGTGAGGTTGGCATCGCCACGCACCACCACCGAAGTGGGATGGATGGCATCATTGAGGGTCACCACGGCATCCTGCTTCATGTCGAAGAGCACCCTGCTGTCGTCGGTATAGGCAATGCTCTCTTCCCAGATGTCGGGGTTGTCAAGGTCGAAGAGTCCGTCGCCTCCCATCCAGGTATTGTCGGCCTCGTATTTCTCCACATCCACCATCTCAACCGGCACGGGACGTGTCTTGGCCACCAGCTCAGCGGTATAGTCGCTGTACTGCTCGCCGGCAAAGGCACGCAGGCGGACGGTATAGGCCGTGGCGGCATCCAGCCCCTCGATGGTCATCGCGGTCACTCCGGCTGCGGTGCGGCCCACCTCGGTGAAGTCTTCATACTTGCCACCCTTGATTTCGACGCAGAAACCCTCCTCGCCACGGGTGTAGTCACGCCAGGCCAGGCGGAGGCTGTTGACCATACTCTCGGCAACCTCCACACACATCGGGGTGCGGAGATGGAACTCGATGTCGCTCTCGGTGATGCTGTTGATATAGTTCTCGATATTGGTATAGCCGTTGTCGGCGAGCGTCATGGCATCGTTGGCGTTGGGATTGGTTCCGTTGGCCTTCTCCCATTCATCGGGCATACCGTCGCCGTCGCTGTCGGTACGTGCAGTTCCCTTCCACACATCCCAGGTTGATGGAGCACCATAGACGAGGGTCTCCTCATTCGAGATGAGAGCCCCCTTGGTACCAAACGACATCACCTCGTCAATCATGTAGTAGTCGGTATAGTCACGATAGGGCAACGAGGCTCCCACCGTAGGCAACAGGTTTTCGATGAGCGAGTTGCCGGGCCAGAGTTCCAGTTCGGGATAGTCGTAGGGCTTCGACTGGCGGTCGGAGGCGCTGTAGTCGGTCACCTCCTCGGGGTTGAACTTGCCGTCACGGTTGCGGTCCTGCCAGTTGTCGTCACCATAGAAGTGGAAGTTGCTGTTACCTCCGGTAAAAGCGGCACCGCCCACGGCGGGACCATTGATGAAGAGGTTGCCCTGGATGTTGCAATAGCTCTGTCCCTCGCTGTCGCCGCCCATGATATAGGCACCGTTCTGCCAGTTATAGACGAGGTTGTTGGAATACTGGTTCACTCCCTTCACCTTGTTGTTACGGGTGGAGTTGTCGCAATAGAAGTTGCGGTAGAGGGTGATGTTGTCGGCCTGCATGAGTCCACCGGCCGAGTGGGTAAGCAGTCCCTGTCCCACCACGGAGTTCTGGATGGTGATGTTGCCAAGGTCTCCCTTTCCGTCGGGGTTGATGGAGAAGGTCTCGTCGAGACCCCAGGCAAAGGAGCAGTGGTCGAAAATCATATTGGTACCGTTGGAGATGCCGGCCGCATCCTTGCCCGAGGAACCGTTGTGTCCCATGCGGAAGCGCATGTAGCGCACGATGGTGTTGGTGGCACCCGAGAAGGAGACGCCGTCACCATAGACGGTGACACCCTCTCCGGGAGCAGTCTGTCCTGCCACATAGAGGTTTTTGGCAAAGATCATACGCGAGTTGATTTTGATGACACCCGCCACGTCAAAGACGACGATACGGTTGGGCATGCTCACGGCATCGCGCAGCGAGCCTGCGCCACTGTCGTTGAGGTTGGTCACATGATAAACGCTACCGGTGCGTCCGCCGGTGGCATAGCGTCCCCAGCCTTGTGCACCCGGGAAGGCAAGCTGCTGGGCAGATGCAGACAGGCTGCTTCCTGCCAAGAGCAGTGCCAACAGGTAATGGTTTGTTTTAGATTGCATAGTTTTATTGAATTGATTAATACGGTCAGTTTTCAGGCATGGAGTGCCCCTACAATCTCGCTGAGCGAACGGCATCCGTGTGCGTCGAGCCAGTCGTTGATGCCATCGCGCACCTTGATGGTGACAGCGGGGTCGATGAAGTTGGCGGTACCAATCTCGATGGCGGAGGCTCCGGCCATGAAGAACTCGATGGCATCGGTGGCATTGCTGATACCTCCCAGTCCGATGACGGGGATGCGCACCGCCTTGGCCACCTGCCACACCATGCGCAGGGCCACGGGTTTCACACAGGGTCCGCTCAGTCCACCGGTACCTATGCTGAGCCGGGAGCAGCGCCGCTCCACGTCGATAGACATACCCATGAGTGTGTTGATGAGCGACACACTGTCGGCACCTTCGGCCTCACAGGCGCGTGCTATTTCGGTGATATCGGTCACATTGGGCGAGAGCTTCACGATGAGGGTCTTGTGATACCGTTCGCGCACGGCCTTCACCACCGAGGCGGCTCCGGCACAGGTGACTCCAAAGGCCATTCCTCCGTCGTGCACATTAGGACAGGAGATATTGAGTTCGATGGCCGGGATGCGGTCGAGTGCATCGATGCGGGCGGCACACTCGGCATAATCGTCGGGTGAAGATCCACTCACATTAACAATCATACGGGTGTCAATATCTTTGATTTGGGGATAGATATGCTCACAGAAATAGTCCACTCCCTTGTTCTGCAGTCCCACGCAGTTGAGCATGCCCTGTGCGGTCTCAGCCATGCGCGGATAGTCATTGCCCTCACGGGGTCTGAGGGTGGTTCCCTTGACGATGATGCCTCCAATCTGGTCGAGGGGCACGAAGTCGGCAAACTCCAGTCCGTAGCCGAAGGTTCCCGATGCGGTCATGACGGGATTCTTCATCTGAAGCCCGCCTATATTAACTTTCAAATCTGCCATTGTCGTGATTGCTTTTGGATGATTGTTGAAAAAGGATCAGAGTTCCCAGGTGAGTCGGCGCACGTTGAACACGGGGCCTTCCTTGCATACGCAGAGGTTGCCCTGGGTGGTTTTCTCCACACAGCAGAGGCAGGCACCTACGCCGCAAGCCATCATATTCTCCAATGATACCTCGCAGTCCACCTGGGCCTGTCGGGCATAGCGTGCCACGGCCATCATCATGGGTTTGGGTCCGCAGGTGGCGATGCGGTCGAAGCGTTCGTGCAGCACGGAGTGGTTGGTCACGAACCCCTTTTCTCCGGCCGAGCCGTCTTCGGTGGTCACCAGCACACGGCCATAGCGTTCAAAGAGCTCGAGCTCCAGCAGGTCCTGTGCCTTTCGCGCTCCGAGCAGGAAGGTGGGCTCCATGCCTCTGCGCTTCATCTCGGCACCCATGTAGAGCAGCGGTGCCACCCCTACTCCACCGCCCACGAGCAGCACGCGCTCGCCGGCATCGGCAGGCATGGTGAAGCCGTTGCCCAAGGGGAGCACACAATTGAGCGTGTCGCCTTCGCTGACAGCGGTGATATGACGGGTACCGTCGCCCACCACAGCCACGAGCAGCCAGAGTTCATTGGCTTCGCGGTCTACGAAATTGATGGATATCGGACGACGCAGAAAGGTGCTTGCCGTATGATCGGCACGCACCTCTACAAACTGGCCCGGAATCATCTCGGGCAAGGTTTCTGAATGAGTCAGGCGGATAAGGGCATATTTCTCATTGAGCCATTCCACCTGTTTGACCTTCAGGTCTAAGATGTATTTCTTCATTAAATTATAGGTATATATGCTGTTTTTTTCAGAAGCGGTAGCCCATGGTCATCACCACCTGGTGGCGTTTGTTGTCCACCTTCACGCCGTCGGCATGCAGGTTTCCGGTTTTCCACTGGCTGTCGGCAAAGGGATGGAAGGTACCGTTCTGGCAGGAGTACTGGTAGCCGAGGTCGAGCGTGAAGCGTTCGAAGGTGAATCCGACACCGCAGGTGATGCGGTTGGTGGCGTCCCAGTTGGTATAGTCGGTGGTCGACGCATAGTAGGCATAGGGCGAGTTGACATCCACGTTGCGCACCCCCGAGTCCTTGTACATGGGCGACACATAGTTGTAACCGAGCCGGACGGCAATGTTGTCGGCAGCTCTCAGTTCGGCACCGAGTTTGATTGTGTGCACTCCCTCGAGCGTTCGCTTGGTATGGATGTTCATGGCCTTGTCGCTCGATGAGGTTTCATACCAGCTGTCGGTCCACCAGTCGTATTCGTCGCCTTCGATGATGCGGGTGTCGGTCGAGGGATAGTCGGCATACTCATAGCCTGCACCGATGGCCACCATGTTGTCGATGGTGGTACCCATGCTCAGCCCGAACTTCCAGGGGGTATTGAGTTTGAACTTGAAACTCTCCTGGCTGTCGCCGCTGTCATATCGTCCCTCGCTGGTGCTGTTGAGGAGGGTGAGATAGTTGGTCGACTTGAGTTTGTACCAGGTAGGAGTGGCCACGGAGACACCGATGCGCAGGGGCGATTCGGCCACGGGGCGGAAGATGACCCCCAGTTTCAGGTTGAAACCCGTACCCGTGATGGAGCGGTCGTCCTGTAGCAACACGTTGCCGATGGACTGTCCGTTGGCGTCGATGAGGTTTTCGGAATAGGCGGTGGCGGAGTTGTAGTGCACATCGTCGATGCCGAAGGTGGCGCCGAGATAGAGGCGGTCGTTGAGGTTGCCGCTGATGTTGATCTCATAGCTGCCGATATAGCCGCTGTTCTTGCGTCCGAAGCTGTAGTCGGAGGCATCGTTATAGTAGAGTTCGAAGTCATTGCCGCTGACCGATGACATGAAGGCATTGGCATAGAGGTAGTCCACCTGGTTGAAGCGGTTGTCGTCGGCCACGAGTTCTCCGTATTTGTTCAGGTAGGGGTTGATGAGTTCGTTCTCATATTTGGCATAGGTGAGCTTGTTCTGCGATGCCCCTTTCAGCCGGTTGGCTGCGGTGAGAATCTGGTTGAAGTCAGTGCTCTTGTGATAGTTGAAGGCAAAGTTGAAGAAAGAACTTCTCCCTGTCCGCTTGGCATAGACGAATCCGGCCTGGTCGAAGGAGACATGGCTCTTGCTGGCATCGGCGAAGTCGGCCGCATCCTCCTGGCCCATTATTCCCATCGATAGCTTGACCTGTGAACTGCGGAAAAGTCCGATACCTGCCGGATTGGTCGAGATGGTGGAGAGGTCGGCACCGAGTGCGTCCATGGCGCCTCCCATAGCCACATAGCGTGCCGTTCCGTTCAGGTCTTGCGTGGCCAGTCGGGCGTTGTCGTATGTTTCCTGTGCAGCGGCTGCCATCGTCGTGGCGAGCAGGGCTGCGATGATTGTTGTTCTTTTCATGTTGTTCGGTTTTTTGGTTTGGGGATTATCCATCATGCACGAGGCTTTCCTGGCCTGCTGTGCTTATCTTCTTCCTCCGCCACGGCTGCCACCGGCTCCACGGCTTCCACCACCGAAGCCGCCGCCTCCGCCGAAGCTGCCTCCCCGGCTTCCGCCGAACGAGGAGGAGCCACTGAACTGGCTGTTGTTGGAGCGGTTGATGTTGGTATTGACGTTCCTGAAACTGTTGTTGTCGTTGCGCACGCGGAAGTTGCTGTTGCGGGTACTTCGGCTGCTGCTTCCGCTGTTGTCGCGGCTACCTCTGAACGAGCCCGAACGGGCATGGCCGCCACCATGGTTGCGCGTTCCTGCCACACCGCCTCTCACGGGTCTGTAAGAACCTCCCCCTATGTAAACAACGGGGTGATACCACGAATAGTAGAAGGGGTCATGCCATCCATACCAGCCGCCGTAATACCAGGGTCGGCCATACCAGGAGCTGTAGCCGAATCCCCATCGTCCATGATACCAGGGGTCGTACCAGGAGCAGTACCAGGGGTCGTACCAGGGGTCGTACCAGGGGTCATACCAGGCCCAGTCTCTGCGTCCGTCGCGATAGCCGTCCCAGTAGGCTTCGCTGCGCCAGTTGTCGTCGTCGAAACGGCTGATGCGTCGCGAATACTCAAAGTCGTCCTGCTGCATGGCAAGGGTGTCACCGGCCATGAAGGGGCGTCGGGCGAGGGAGTCGCGCTGGAGCGAGTCGGGGTAAACGCCAGGGGTGGCATCAAAGTAGATAATATCGTCTGGTGTGCCACGCCGGTTATAGTCGTCAACGGAGCGGTTGCTGCCCGAATAATAGGTTCGTGCAGGCATGCCGTATTTCTTCGCGCTCTTCTCCACATTGGGTTTGGTGGGCACAAAGTAGAGGTCGTCTTGCGCCTGCATGGCGGCAGGCATCATCAGAGAGACCATCAGAAGGAATATCCACTTTTTCATAAGCTGAATGGTGTTCGTTTGAATTGGCATGATTTGATGCTGCAAAATTACAAAAATATATCCATCAGCCATGAGGAAAATCCCTAAAAAATGTAGGAATTTCCCTATTATCGTCCGCTTTATAGATAAATAAGGTGAAAAAGGGGGTGTCATTTGCGCAGCGTGAGCTGCTGCAGGTCGTAATAGCTGCCGTTGTAGATATTGAAGTCTACATAGCCCTTGATGCCCGGCAATCGTCCGCAGTCGGTGTGTTGCCAGAATTTCCAGGGTCCCTCATACTTCACGCTGTCCACATAGTAGTGGGCAATCCAGTAGGGGTAGTCATTGAAGACGGAGTCGTTGAGATAGGTGAGTTTGAATTTGTAATAGGTGTAGATGATGGGCTTGGCGTCATAGGCCTTCTCCACGAGCCTCAGCCAGGTGAGCACGCTCTCCTTGAACTCCTCGGGTGTCTGGTCTTTGGCTTTGTGCTCCACATCGAGCACGGGGGGCAGGTCGCCGTCCTCAAGTTTCACCTGACGCAAGAAATGCTCGGCCTGCGCCCTTCCCGACGAGCGGGTACTCCAGAAGTGGTAGGCTCCACGGATGAATCCGTATTCGCGTGCCTGGTAGAAGTTCTCCTTGAAGCGGTCGTCGATGCGGGTGCTCCCCTCGGTGGCCTTGATCATGACAAAGCGCACAGGGCAGCGCTCAATCATTCCGTTGTTGCGCAGCTCGTCCCAGTCTATCTCTCCTTGATAGTGACTGATGTCAATGCCGTGAATCTCATAGCCTTCGGGATAGTTGGCATCTCCGTAGAGGGCTCTCCAGCGGAATCCGAAGGGGCTGACGAAGAAGTAGTAGAACACCCAGATATAGGCCACGACCACCGCCGCGCCTCCCATCCACCATACCCATCCGGGCAGGCGTTGCAGCAGGCGCACAAACAGCCCTGGGCGTTTGCGCTTCACGGTTGACTGATAGCGGCGTTTCTTGGTTGTCATCGGCGGAAAGGGGTGTTTCGGTCGGTCTTTCTGTTTTTTTGACAGATACGGACAGCAGGAAATGTTTCGGATGCCCAAAAAAGAGGAGAAGCCAGAAGATGGGGCTCCTGACTTCTCCCTATGTGATGTCAGCTTATTTCTGCTGTTCGAGTTCGAGGGTGATGGTGGGTTTGTCGCAAACCTCGGTGGGACCCCAGTACTGGATGGGGCCGGGATAAACGTAGCAGGTCTCGCGTGCCCACTTCTCACGGGCGGCAGCGAAGGCCTTGAAGGGTGCTCCGTCGAGCTCCACGAGCGCCTTGCGGATCACGGGCTTCATCTCGCCGTTACGTTTCTCCATGTTCATCATCATGGTGATGGGCACACCACCTGCAATCCACTGGTCGGCAGGAGCGGTTGTGTTCTTCACGATGGCCATGTAGCCGGTCTTGCCGTTGGCGATGAGCTGGGCGGCACTGGTACCGAGCGCGTAGCAGTAGTCGGCATCGAAGTTGGAAGGAGCGGCGCAGCGTCCCTCATATCCGAAGAAGTGGTGCTGGGCGGCAAACTTGCCTACAAACTTGCCATCCTTCTTCCACTTGTCGAGCTTGGCAGCCACCATGTTCGAGAGCAGCTTCTCGGTTTCGATGAGCGATACCTGCACGTTTCCGTGGGGGTCGCGGTCGAGTGCGAGCTGGCGTGCCACGCTGGTGGGCAGGGAGTTGAACACGGCGAGGTTCTCGTCGGTGAGGTGTCCCTTCACGAAATCAATCTGCTCGGAGCGTCCGAGGTTCTGAGCCTCCGGCAGAGCGAGCACGTCGTTGAGCTGGGCGATGAGTTTCTTGATGGCGGGGATGAACTCGATGACACCCTCGGGCACGATGACCGTACCGAAGTTGTTGCCGTCGGCGGCACGCTGTGCCACGGCCTCAGCGATATAGGTCACGATGTCGTCAAGGCTCTGTCCCTTGGCCTCCACCTCCTCTGATACGAGGCAGATGTTGGGCTGGCACTGCAGGGCACACTCCAGTGCGATGTGGCTGGCGCTGCGTCCCATCACCTTGATGAAGTGCCAGTATTTGCGTGCCGAGTTGCAGTCGCGCTCGATGTTGCCGATGAGCTCTGAGTAGGTCTTGCAGGCGGTGTCGAAACCGAAGGAGGTCTCGATCTGGCTGTTCTTCAGGTCGCCGTCGATGGTCTTGGGGCATCCGATGACCTGCACGCCGTAGTTCTTGGCGGCATAGTATTCGGCGAGCACGCAGGCGTTGGTGTTCGAGTCGTCGCCACCGATGATGACGATGGCCTGGATGTCGAGCTCGCGGATGATTTCGAGACCCTTCTCAAACTGGTCAACCTTCTCGAGTTTGGTACGTCCGGAACCGATCATGTCGAAACCGCCGGTGTTGCGGTATTCGTCGATGATGTCCTTGGTGAGTTCCATATAGTTGTGGTCCACGAGTCCGCCGGGTCCGAGGATGAATCCGTAGAGGCGGTTCTCGGGGTTGAGCTTCTTCACCTGGTCGAAGAGACCTGTAATCACGTTGTGGCCGCCAGGAGCCTGACCGCCGCTGAGGATGATACCCACGTTCATGCGCTTGTCCACAGCCTCGCAGCTGGGTTCAAACTCCACGATGGGCATACCATAGGTGTTGGGAAACAACTTCTGAATCTCTTCCTGGTTGTCTACGCTCTGGGTGGGAGCGCCTTCCTTTACTTTAACTGCGCCCTGAAGAGCCTTCGGCAACTTGGGCTGATAGGCAGCACGGGCAATCTGCAATGCACTTTTTTCCATAATCATTATTGATGTTTGTTAGAATGGTAATCTCGTTTTGACTGCAAAATTAATCATTTTGACGAAAAAAAAAGAAACAAAACCCGTCATTTTCATTTTTTTCTGCATTTTTTATGGGAAAAGGCTTTGCATTTCGGATATTATTATTATCTTTGACTCGTATTTCGGCCCTTGAAGGTGTTTTTTCATCGGAAACGAAAGCCGGCAGAAGCATTTTCAGGAGGGAATACCAAGCATCTTTTCATCATCAATTAATTATCATTAATATCCTATCAAGATATGGCAAACAAAAGAACGATCAAGCGCAACGTGACAGCTATCTGTGGTGAACTCTTTGCAGAGTGTGTGGCCCAATCCTTATACGACCGCTCCGTCTCGCAGCAGAATGTGGAGGCACTCATCCACTCGATTGTGAAACTGCAGGGCGAATACATCCGCCGCATCTCTCATGTGGAACCCGGTATGCCTGCCAAGAAATACTTCCGCATCCTGGCAGACAGTTTCACGCGCGACGTCAACGAGATTATCGACCAGATCAACAACCTGCACTAAGCCCGCAGACCGATGATACAGGCTTTCTGCAGATGGATGCTCTTCGATGTGATGGGCTGGCAAAGCCACGTCACGGAGGCGCATCCCGACAAATTCATCATCGCACTGGCTCCGCATACCAGCAATCTCGACTTCTTCATCGGCCTGCTCTATAGCCGTGCCGTCGGACTGAAGAGCAACTTCCTCATGAAAAAGGAGTGGTTCTTCTGGCCGCTCGGACCGCTCTTCAAGCGGCTCGGGGGCATTCCCGTGTGGCGTTCCAAGCACTGCAGCCTCACCGACATGCTGGCCGAAACGGCCCGCAAGTCCGACCACTTCCAGCTGTGCATCACCCCCGAGGGTACGCGCTCGCTCAACCCCGAGTGGAAAATGGGTTTCTACTATATCGCCCAAAAGGCCGGCATCCCCATCCTGCTCTACGGACTCGACTTCGGGAAGAAGCGCATCGAGTGCAGCCGCACCATCCTCCCCAACGGCAACGCAGAGGAACAGATGAAGGTGATCAAAACCTATTTCAAGGACTTCCAGGGTCGCCATCCCGAGAAGTTCTCGGTAGGCCGGATCTGATTCATATCCTTCTCTTATCACCCACCATGACTACACGTTTCTTAACTATCACGAAAAGAATATTCCATACCACGCTGCTGGCCCTCAGCCCCTTGCTCTTCGCCACCACGGCCACGGCACAGAACGCCGCCAGCGACCTGCCCTTTGAGCCCTCCGAGGCGGAATCACGCATCACGAAAGTGATGGCCAAACAGATTGAACAGCAGCCCTACAATTTTGCCACCATCCGCGTGAGCAGCTGCACCACCGACCGCAACCGCCAGCAGGTAGAGGTGGGCATGGACAAAGGCTTTGCCGACTTCCACTTCGACGAGAAGAGTGTGAAGGCGGTGACGAAAGCGGTGAAGAAATCGCTCTTCAAACCCTATCGCCGCTATGCGGTGAGGGTGACCGTGGGTGGCATCGACATCGCTGACCTCACCGGCCAGCCACCACGCTACAGCGCCCACGGGACAGACCAGTGGGGAGACATCGACTACCGGGGACGCCCCTGGGTGAGCAATGTCTCCTCACCGCTTGTGCCCACCCACGGGCTCTACAATCGTCACCTGTCCCTTTGGGCGAGCCACGGCCGTTTCTATGACGTGAAGAAGGGGGTGTGGCGCTGGCAGCGCCCCAAACTCTTCGGCACCACCGAAGACCTCTTTACCCCCACCCTCGTGGGCAACTATCTCATCCCGATGCTCGAACAGGCCGGTGCCGTGGTATTCACACCCCGTGAGCGTGACACCCAGTCCCATGAGCTGATTGTCGACAACGATGCTCCCCAACTCGGTGCCTCTTATATAGAGGTGGGCGGACGCCGCCACTGGCAGACCGCCCCCTGCAAGGGCTTTGCCTGGCATGACGCCTCCTACGACAATGGCGACAACCCCTTCGAGGCAGGCACCGTGCGCATGGCCAACACCACCAAGAAGAAACGTAACTACAACCTCATCTCCTACCAGCCCCGCTTTCCCGAGGAGGGGGAGTATGCGGTGTACGTGAGCTACAGCACACTGCCCAAGAGTGTCGACGATGCCCATTACACCGTGTGGCACCAGGGCGTGAAGACGGAACTGCGCGTCAACCAGCG
Organism: Bacteroidaceae bacterium; assembly: GCA_016302965.1. GTDB lineage: Bacteria > Bacteroidota > Bacteroidia > Bacteroidales > Bacteroidaceae > Prevotella. The sequence continues at coordinate 4,172 of JAEDMP010000008.1, read as the reverse complement.
CATGGGCGGCGGCACCTGGGTCTATCTCGGCACCTTCCGTTTCGACAAGGGGTCGAACGAATACAACCGCGTGGTCGTCACCAACCAGAGTGAGCGCAAGGGGGTAGTCACCTCTGATGCCGTTCGCTTCGGCGGCGGCATGGGCAATATCCGCCGTGGCGGACAGGTGAGCGGCCTACCTCGCTGTCTTGAAGGTGCCCGCTACTATGCCCAATGGGCGGGGATGGATAACAGCATCTATGATGGGCGTAAGGGCACGGATGACTATGCCGACGACATCAACACCCGCTCACTCATGAGCAACTGGATAGCCGGAGGCTCCTGCTATGCCCCCGACCGCAAGGGCACGGGTGTACCGCTCGAGCTCTCGCTCGGCGTCCACAGCGATGCGGGCTACAGCAAGGACGACGGCGTGCTCACAGGCTCGCTCGGCATCTGCACCACCCAGTTCAACGACGGGCGGCTCGCTGCCGGCATCTCGCGCGAGGCATCGAAACGTTTTGCCACGCTGCTCACCGACAACCTGCAGCACGACTTGCGCCAGCGTTACGGCCGGTGGGTGACACGTGGGGTGTGGGACCGCAACTATTCGGAGACCCGTCTGCCCGCTGTGCCGAGTGCCATTCTGGAGACACTCTCCCACCAGAATTTTTCCGACATGCAACTGGGACAGCATCCCGAGTTCCGCTTTGAGATGGCCCGCTCGGTCTACAAGTCGATTCTGCGCTTCGTGAGCAGCCAGCATGGCCAGCCCTGCATCGTCAGTCCGCTCACGCCCACCAACCTGCGTATACACATCCTCGACGGGGGTGTCGCAGAGTTGGCTTGGGATGTCACCGAAGACCCCTCTGAGCCCTCGGCCCATCCCAACGGTTTCATCGTCTATACCAAAGAGGCGGGCGACTTCGACAACGGCACCTACATCCACTCTACCAACCGCTACCGCCTGCAACTGCATCCCGGTGTGCTCTATAGTTTCCGCGTGGCCGCTGCCAACCGTGGAGGCCGCAGCTTTGCCTCGGCAGCCGTCTCTGCCCGTTGGATGCCCGACGCGCAGCAGTCGGTGCTCATCGTCGATGCTTGCCATCGGCTGTCCGCACCCGCCGTGCGCTGCAACGCTTCCGAACAGGGCTTCAACCTCGACCTCGACCCGGGCATCGACCGTGGCAAGGCCTATCGCTGGGCAGGCCGCCAGCTCGACTTCCGGCGCTCACGCATGGGTATTGAGGGTGAGGGCGGACTGGGATGGAGCGACGACTCACTCACGGGACTGCTCATCGCCGGCGACGAGGGCAACCGCATCATCACCCATGCCGAAGCCATCGCTGCTGCCAGCAACTGCCAGATAGAGAGTTGCGACAGCCGTGCCTGGGAGACAGGACAGGTGGACAGCCGCCACTGCCAGCTCATCGATGTGGCCACCGCGCTGCAGCGCGAAGACGGCAGCAGTCGCCACTCGGGCAAGGCCCTCACCGAACCGCTCCAACGCTTGCTCGACGAGCATGCCAAGCGCGGCGGCAGCCTGCTGGTGAACGGAGCCTACGTAGCCACCGACCTGGTGTCGGCCTCCGACAACCGTTTCCTCAGCGAGGTGCTCAAATGCTCCTTGGCTGGTGCCTACCGCCAGCCCAACGACACGCTCAAGGGCATGGGCACGGAGTTCTACGTGCATCACCGGCTCAACAGCCGCCACTATGCCGCCCCCGCGATGGATATCCTGCAAGCCGAGGCTCCCGCCTTCACCACACTGCAGTATGCCAACGGCACCGGTGCCGCCATCGCCTACAAGGGCAGCCACCGTGCCGTCACGCTCGGTTTCCCCCTCGAGTGTGTGAAGGAGCCGACACAGCGCACGAGCCTCATGAGGGCCCTGCTGCAGTTCCTACTCGGCCGCGACTGAAAACAGCATATACAAAAAAATAGCAACTATACCATTATGAACAAGATTCAAGCCAACCCCTCGGGAACGCGCAGTATCGACGTTTCCGACCAGCATCTCGAAACCATCGAGAAATACCAGCTCTTCCGTGACCTCATCGACAGCAATGGCTATGTAGATGAACAGGTGCTGGAGAAACTGAAACTGAACATCCGCTCGCTGCTCGAGTCAGAATCGGGCAAGGACAAGGCTTTGCTCGACCTCTGCCTCGATGTCATCTACCATCCCAACATGAAAGCATTCGGACTGCAGCGCTTGGTGCTGCTCTTCATCGAATGGAAAGACCAGACGGAGGCATGCAACTGACCGATTTCCTTCCCACCACGCGCAAGGAACTGGAGCTCAGGGGCTGGGACGAGGTGGATGTCATCCTCTTCAGCGCCGATGCCTATGTAGACCATCCCGCCTTCGGAGCCGCCGTCATCGGGCGCTGTCTCGAGGCGGCAGGCTATCGGGTGGCCATCGTGCCCCAACCCGACTGGCATGGCGACTACCGCGACTTCAGGAAACTGGGACGGCCGAGGCTCTTCTTCGGCATCGCTCCCGGCTGCATGGACTCGATGGTCAACAAGTATACCGCCAACCGCCGCCTTCGTTCCGAAGATGCCTACAGCCCCGACGGACGCCACGACCTGCGTCCCGAATATCCCACCATCGTCTACACGCGCATCCTCAAGGAGCTCTTCCCCGATGTGCCGGTGGTGCTGGGCGGCATCGAGGCCTCGCTGCGCCGGCTCACCCATTATGACTACTGGCAGAACAAACTATGCAAGTGCATCCTCTGCGACAGCCATGCCGACCTCATCATCTATGGCATGGGCGAACGTCCTACCCTCGAGCTCTGCCGCCAGTTGGAGTCAGGACTGCCCATCACGGCCATCCACGACATTCCCCAGACGGTCTACCTCGCCCGCGAATCGGAGATAGAGGGAGGCATCCGTCCCGACGACATGGTGCTCCACAGCCATGAGGAGTGCCTGCGCAACAAGCGTGCCCAGGCTGAGAACTTCCGCCATATCGAGGAGGAATCGAACAAGCTGCACGCCCAGCGGCTGCTACAGCGGGTGGACGGCCGCTATGCCGTGGTCAATCCGCCCTATCCGCCGATGACGACCGAGGAGATAGATGCCTCGTTCGACCTGCCCTATACGCGCGTACCCCATCCCAAATACAAGGGCAAGCGCATCCCTGCCTACGAGATGATACGCCACTCGGTGAATATCCACCGGGGCTGTTTCGGCGGCTGCGCCTTCTGCACCATCTCGGCCCATCAGGGCAAGTTCATCAGCTGCCGCTCCAAGGAGAGCATCCTCAGGGAGGTGCGCCAGGTGGTGGCCATGGACGATTTCAAGGGCTATCTCTCCGACCTGGGCGGTCCCTCGGCCAACATGTATGGTATGGGAGGCAAGGACCGTTCGCTCTGTGAGCGCTGCAAACGCCCCAGCTGCGTGCATCCTCGCATCTGCCCCAACCTCAACACCGACCACAGCCATCTGATCGACCTCTACCGTGCCGTCGATGCCATCCCCGGGGTGAAGAAGAGTTTCATCGGCAGCGGCGTGCGCTACGACCTGCTGCTCCACCGCAGTGACGACGAACGGGTGAACCAGGCCGCCAAGGCCTATACCGAAGAACTCATCTGCCACCACGTGAGCGGCCGTCTGAAGGTGGCTCCCGAGCATACCTCCGACCGTGTGTTGCAGCTCATGCGCAAGCCCTCATTCCGCCTCTTCGGCGACTTCAAGCGCATCTTCGACCGCATCAACAGCCAGCACGGACTGCGCCAGCAGATCATCCCCTACTTCATCAGCAGCCATCCGGGATGCCACGAGGAGGACATGGCCCAACTGGCCATCCTCACCAAGCGCATGGATTTCCAACTGGAACAGATCCAGGACTTCACGCCCACGCCGATGACGGTGAGCACCGAGGCCTGGTATACAGGTCTGCATCCCTATACCTTAGAGCCCGTCTACAGCGCCAAGTCGCCCCAGGAGAAGCTCGCCCAGCGCCAGTATTTCTTCTGGTACCAGCCCGCCCAGCGCCGCCAGATCGAGCAGTCGCTTCGCCGCATCGGCCGTGCCGACCTCATCCCCCAACTCTTCGGCGGTATGCCTCCCAAGAACACGTCTCCCAAGAACACGTCTCCCAAGAGCATGCCTACCAAGAGCATGCCTACCAAGAAGAAACCCCGCCGCCCCTGATACAGGCCGGGCGACAGAGATACAACGAG
>JAEDMP010000007.1 GCA_016302965.1 Bacteroidaceae bacterium | reverse complement strand
GCGACATCACGCTCACGGCCAACTTCGTGGCCGACAGCACCGACGAGGAGCCCACTGTCTAAGCTGAACCGACAGGAACCCGATGTCTGACCCCAAACCGATAGGAGACCCCAGCCATGACCCCTGAAAACCGCCAACGCCTCGTCAAGTTCCTCTGGAACCTCGCTTCGGCCGTGCTCGCCGCCATCGGCACCGCCCTCGGCGTGAGCTGCATCGCCAGTCGCTGACCGGCCCCACGGCTCGCCGAAGCCAACCATCCGAAACCGCTCTCCAAGGATGCCATCCTTCTGCCCGTCCCCCGCCACTCCCGACATGGAGCGGCGGGGGATTTTTGCTCATTTTTTTCTTGATAAAGTTTTGCATTTTCCCGCCGTTTTGCTTGCATATATGAAAAATAAGTCGTATTTTTGCCGTAAAAAAATTATATGACGGTATGCCGGAAATAAGTAGATTTTACGGAATTATAATATACATGTATATGAGCGAACATAATCCGCCTCATTTTCATGTGTGGTATGAGAACTACAAGGCTAATTTTGAAACTCCAAAGAAGATTGAACCATTAAATTAATGAATCATGAACGAGATATTGACAATTAATCAGGCTGAATATTCTGGAGGCTATACACTGGTGCTACTATTCAGCAATGGGGAAAAGCGGGAATTCGACTTCGCGCCTCTCCTCGACAAAGGAGTGTGCCGGAAATTAAGGGACATGGATTATTTCAAGAACTTCAAGATAGACGGCTTTTCGGTGGATTGGAACAACGAAATCGGCTTCGCACCCGAGTTCTTGTATGAAAACAGCGCTGCATTAGGGAATCATTAATCAATCCGAGCCTTTGGCTCTTCATCTGTGCAAATCTGTGGTCTATAAAAACCATTATTATTCCGTATTTTTGCAACAGAAATAATAAACAATTTAAAACTCATGTCATTATGGAAAAGAAAGAAGAAAAGAAAATGCAGCTCGACGAGCAGCTGATGGACAACGTTAACGGAGGAGCAAACTATGTTTCACAGCAAAACAGGCAGCCTTCATCTCACACACCGTGTTAACATTATTAACCACAGAGTACATACCAAATGTTTAACCCGTTTTAAAACGAAAAATTATGGAACAAGACAAGAAACAAAAGCCAGAATTGGCAGAGGAACAACTTATAGCACCCGACGGAAAGTGTCAGCTCAGCGACGAGATATTGGCTGGTGTAGACGGAGGAATAATTCCTCCGCTTCCCATAGAACCGACAACCACTATATTATAGCAGACGCCATACTTAAATGTGAACATTGAAAAACAAAACGACCCGCCGATTTAAGCATCGTAGAGAGGCTTAAATCGGCGGGTTCTTGTGCTGCAAAGGTAAGGCATTTATTTGGATTGTGCAAGGTTTTTGCCAACCAAGGTATCGGCTGATTACAGATTTTCGCTTTTGCTATAAAAGCGTTTCGTCGTCAGTCTCTGTTACTTCGCCTTCGTATAATTCAATCAACGGCGATCCTGCCAATATCATTGGGCGAGAATCAAACTCATAGACATTCATTTCGGGTTTTATATATTTCTTCCCCATGTCTATAACCCGTTTATTTGATTACTACTTTCTTGTTGTTCTTGATATAGATACCTTTGACGGGGTTCTTCACTTGCCGACCTTGCAGGTTGAACACACGTTCATCGGCACTGTCTTCACTCGTATTGTCCTCGGTCACGGTAATGCACTCAATGTCTGTAGTGTTGTCTCCCAACAGGAACGCCGATGCAGGCATGGATTCAGAGCCCTCAGTGGCTGCCGACTTTGCCACATTCAGATAGCCCTTGCCAGGGGTCGTTCTAATGCGAGAGCCATCTCTAGTGGTTGTGCTACCATCATTAACAACAGAAAGGTAGAAACCAAGGCCAGTTTTGCTTTCACTATTCTTATATGCAAGTCGATAGAACACATATCCCTCTTGTGCAGTTAGAATTTCTTCGGTATCTCCTGTTGCAATGAGTTCATTACCGGTATCTTCTGACAAACCGGTTGCCCCTCCAAGCTTATCCACCTTTACACTCTCACCATCTGTCTTTATCAGCACAGCCTCGCCTTTTGCCACCTTGTGCGCATAGTCTCCTGTGCGTGGGGTAAGTGTCAAATGTCCGCCACTGACTGTTGAGTTATAAAGAGTCATGCTCCTTCCTGTAGGCACACCAATCTCCGTGTCTGACGACTGACAGCTATAGGTTGCCCAGTATGTGGAACCATTGTCCGTGTAGGTGGTTAGCGGTGTTGTTTCTGGAACATATACTGCGGAGCAATTCTGGGGTAATTGAAAGCATAATTTTTCATTATCAACTAAGTATAGTCTTAATTCTGATAACGTTTCAGAACAATTGGGATCAACATACCCATCGTTTATTTTCACTCCTATACTTCCCTGAATAAACCTTTTTCCAATTTGATTTGGAGATGCACTTATAGTAAATGTTTCCGTTGCCCCAGCTTCAATGCGCCTTGTTTCTTCCTTTGAGATGACCGTATTGGCCTCAAGATTAATATCACAACATAACATTCTCCATTGACATTCCGCTGTTCCTCCTGTATTTTTCACCTTGAATGTAAACGTCGCTTCATCGTCGTAAGTCTTTGGGGCCTTCACATAATAATACGTACCTCCGTAGTTTATGTAAGCCCTATTGGTCTCATACAGGTCAGCATCTGCATTGGTCTCCACAGAAACGAGGGTCAATACAGGGGCAGTGTTCTGCGCTACGGTGAATGGTTTTGCTGACAATAAAGAATTGCCATCAACATCATCAACCCATACGTACATATTGCCAGCCTCAGCAGGACAAACAGTAACGTCGCGTGTTGCTGTTCCTCCATTGGCAGGCACAGCCAAATACAATGTGCTCGAAGCCTCTTCTGGCTTTGTCTCTGTGCTTGAAACATAAACCTTCACTATGTCAAGGTATTCTTGCACACCATTGTTTGTAACTGTTAAAGACAGATTGTTGTTCATGCCGTTGTATATGGTTGCTTCGTTTGAAAGTGTAGCAGACAACGAATATCCATTCGAAATTTGTGCTGTTGTTCCATCGGACGTGACATAGAAATACGGTTTACCTTCATGTCCGCCACAAACGCCCTTTATTTCTTCACCACTACCATAAACGACAAACACCTTTGTGGTTCCGTTAGGGAAATTATAGTTAAAGTCCGAAGAATACGTACCATAAGAATAAGAGCCATTAATACTGAAGGGGTTAAAACCATCGATAGGATATTTGTCAGAAACCAATTTGTATCCACTGTTGTCCTCCACAGCCAAAGCCACCCAACCATAGAAAACGCTAAAAGACATATTATATATATTGAAATTCGTGTTTCCACTCAATTCTCCTGTATTACTGCCAACTGACGATGCTAAACTAACGCTATTGATAGAAGCATATATATCCTTAGCTTTTGCTATTGGTGCAGTTCCTGTTTGGGTAGAAGGCTTTATGCCAATAGTCATTCCCATACCTATATTATATTCTCCGGCACCTGTTGTGCTTTCGGGCTCCTTAGAGTTCAAGAGAGAAATGTCAAAATATCCGTTACAATATCCGCCCCATCCCCAGTTGATGTGGTAGAAACCATTGCCGTTGGCTCCGTCGCAAACAAATGCGTGACCTGCATTGCTCAGAGTGTTACCATCATAAATTATCGGGCGGTTGTTAGTAAGTTCGTGGTCGATAATACTACACCATTCCGCCAACGAATAATCACCCCTGTCCACGAAAGCAAGAGTGGATGTGTCGTAGCCGAAATACGCCCCAAGCACATGTGCGGAACTTCTTGTTATCGCCCCCGACCCATCAACGCCATATTTCATCTGAACAGCACAACCACAGTGAAGCATAAGTGTTGCTACTGCAGAGGCTTGTTCGTCAGAATAATTTCCACTTACATATTGCCCCAGCATTTTATCATAATCATACGTTGTTGATGATGCTGTTATTTCCGATGAAGTAAAACCACTTTTACTTGTATATGACGGAATATTATTCTTCAACTGTGTTGGATATTGGTGGTATCTTATCACCTGCGCCATTGCCGTAGCCACACAGCCAGTCGCTGCCTGACCATTTGTAAACGTAGGACATTGATTGTTGTAAGGAGTTTCTTGAGCCCATGCTATATCTCCAAGCAATGGCGAAACAGTGACGTTTGCTGCTGCCGAAGATTCGGCGAGCGCATTGCGTTCTGCCATGGCTCTCTCCAATCTCGCGTCGTCGCCAGCCATCTCCTTATACTGTTTCTCAAAGGCTTCGAGCAGCGATTTCAGCTGAACGGGCATTTCCTGTTCCGACAGCGATCCGCTGGTAGCATAGCCTATCACCTCTGGCAGTTTGTCGTCGCCAGACACAATCACAAAGCCCTTGTTGTTGCCATTGTCAAACAAATAGTAGGCTTGGCCTTCTTGCTCTTCTGTGTCTTTGGGCGACTGTTTGCTCAGCGCAACCCTCGGGTTGTTGATACCCAGCGATGCCGCCTTCTGCAACGCTATTGCCCTCGCTTGATTGTAGCTTCGCGGTGCCGCGAAGCCCATGTGAAATGCTAAGACTGTTAGCAGGAATAGTAAACCAAATCTCTTCATACCACTTTTTTTTAATCAAAATTGTTTGTCTTGTTTCTGTATTTCTAATTGCTAATCACGTTCTCTTGATGGTTATACGTTGCGAAGTTAGCATATTTTTTTCAAATACGAAAGGAAATTTTAATGAAATCTTATTCCTTCACGTTTTTTAGTTCCCTGCTTCCACAAATGATTCAAACGGCTCATCGGACGGCACAAAAAAGACCCGCAGACTCTCTTGCCTGCGGGTCCCCCAAAAAACCTGAATCACTCAGGACAAAGTAAAAAATGTCAAATTAGTTCCATCCGGGATTCTGCCAGAAGCCAGTAGTACTGTGGGCTTCGCCGGTGAAGTTCTGCACAGCGTCGATCTCGTTCTGGGGTATGGGACGATAGAGATACTTCGTTCCGGAACCGTCGGCGCTGATGTTGGGAGAGGCTTGGGCGTTGTACTTCTTCACATACTCGTAGAGCTTGCCGGTGCGCTTGAGGTCGAACCAGCGCATCTGCTCGCCACAGAGCTCGATGGCACGCTCGTTGAGGATGATGTCGAGGGTGGCATTGCCGCTCAGCGTATTGTCGGTGCCGGCCTTGGCACGCACACTGCGCAGCGCATTGATGGTTGCCATGGCACCCGAGGCGTTGCCCTGACCCAACTGGGCCTCAGCCTTGATCAGATACATCTCGGGCAGACGCAGCACGATGGCGTCGCGGTTGGAGATGTCGTGGCAGGGATAGTCGAGGTTGATGTTGCCCTTGTAGAGGTCGAGGAACTTCTTGATGCCGGGGAAGGAACACCAGCCGCCAATCTTATAGCTGTTGTAGCGCTTGTCGCCATACACATCCGAAGTGGCCTTGGCAGCCTCGGTAGGTTTGGCGGTGGCAGGGTCGGAGCTGGTGTATACGGGGATGTCGCCACCGGAGGCGAACTGGATGCGGTACTTGTTCTTGGCCCATGCCTGCTTGGCCTGACCCTCAGGAGAGTTGCCGTCGAGCGGACAATAGTAGATGAGGGTGTCCTGTTGCATCTCGGGATAGAAGGTGGAGTTGCCATAGAGATCAGGGCTGGCCACATCATAGTGGTCGAGCAGGGTGGCCTCGGTGCGCTGGTCGGTGGCACGATGCTCTTCGAGCAGCTGCCAGAGGCGCAGAGAAGGCAGATAGCGGGTGAAGCCGCGTCCGTAGGGAGAATACTTCTGCACCACGCTCACCTGGTTGCCCGTCGACCTGCTGGGCAGCTGGAAGTTGGCCGTGGTGTTGGGACGGATGAAGAGCGTGGTGTTGTTCACCTTGTTGTTGCCCACATCGGTGGCACCGTTGTTCCACATCGACACGAACATCAGCAGCATGGCACTGCCGCCACGGCTGTAGCCCGTACGGGTGATGAGGCTGTTGTAGTCCATGGGGTTGCCCGTATCGAGACGGTAGCGCTTGGGGATGCAGTTGACATTGGTCTTCAGGTCTTCGCTGTAGGTGATGCCGAAGAGGGCCTCGTGGTTCATGGTGTAGGCCTCATTCTCCATATACCATACGTCGGCATAGTCGGGATAGAGAGAAGCGTATTCAGTGGCACCCATCACGGCCTCAGCCTCATCCTGGGCAGCCTTGTAGAGGGCTTTTGCGTCCATGGCAGCATAGGTCTCGTTGCCACCCACCTTCTCGTTGAGCTGGCCTCCCAGCCAAGAGGCGGCATAGAGCAGCACGCGGGCACGCAGGGCCTTGGCAGCCCAGTAGTTGGCGCGGCCGTCGGCCTTGCTCTTGTAGTTGCACTCGGCGAAGAGCTGGATGGAACGGTCGAGGTCGCCAAGGATGCCGCCATACACTACATTCTCAGGCGTGCGGACGGGCGAGAAGTTCTGGGTCTTGGAAGGCTCGGTGCTGTAAGGGATGGCACCCCAGATATTGACCATGTGGAAATGGTAGAAGGCGCGGAGGAAGTAGGCCTCACCCAGATACTGGTTCTTCTGGTTCTCGGGCAGACAGGTGCTCTCGCCCACATATTTCAGGGCGTTGTTGCAGACGTCGATGGCACAGTTGAAGAGTTCCCAATAGTGGTCGAGGCTGGCGTTGTCGGCCGTATTGTTCTCCAAGGCATCGGCGGTGAAGTTATACTGGCAGAGCGATTTCTGCTTGTTGTCATAACCGTAGTAGAAAAGGTCGGTACCCATCTCGCTCAGTCCGAGGGCAGCCTCCTTGCCATACCATCCGCGGGCAAAGGAGTAGCTGCTGGCCACAAGACCCGACAGGCCGGAAGGAGTGCTATAGGCGAGGTCGGCTGTTTCACCCACCTTGTTGTCTTCGTCGAGGAAGTCGGAACATGAGGTGACGCTTCCGAGGGCGATGGCGGCTGCCATCATCAGAATATATTTATTTGTTTTCATGATGTACGTGATTTGATAGATTAGAATTCTACATTAATACCGAGAACAACCTGCTTCTGCATGGGGAAGGAGATGCTGCCGCCACGCTCAGGGTCGTAATCGTCGATCTTGCTCCAGGTGAAGAAGTTCTTCATCGAACCGTAGAGGCGGCAGTTGCTCAGACCGATGGCGCCGATGAGCTTCTTGGGCAGGTTGTAGCTGAGTGTGATGTCCTTAATCTTCAGGTAGTCGGCCTTCTCATAGCGGAAGGCGGTCTTGTAGTTGGAGTAGAGCTTGCTGGCAGCAGAGTTGAGACCCGGGCTGGGGAACTTGGCGTCGGGATTCTCGGGAGTCCAGTAGTCGATGTCACCCCAGTTGGCCGACTCGTAGTTGAGCTGGTCGTTCATACCGTAGGCGATATAGCCGCCGAGACGGGCATAGAGCTGGATGCCGAGCGAGAAGTTCTTGTAGGTGAAGCTGTTGTTCATACCAATCACGTGGTCGGGATCCTGCTGGTAGATGCGGCGGTCATCGGGGTCGATAGCTCCATTACCGTTGCGGTCGACAATCTTCGGAGAACCGGGCGTGCCGTATCCGTCCTTGGCGTAGGCCTTGATGGTTGCGTCGGGATGGGCAGCGTTGTACTGCTCCACATACTTGTCGTATTCGCCGATGCCCCACATGCCGTCGACCTCATAGTCGTAGAAGGCATGCACGCGCTCGCCTACGAACAGGCCCTCGGTGCCGCTGATATAGCTGTCGGTGCCGCCGGTGAGTTCGGTGATCTCATCCTTGAAGTGGGTGTACGACCAGTTGACGGTCCAGTCGAAGTCCTTGGTGCGCACGATGTCGGTCATCAAAGCCACCTCGACACCAAAGCCCTTGGTCTTGCCGATGTTGTCGATGACGGTGGGGAAGGCGGAAGAAGCGGGACCGGTCTTGTAGAAGAGCAGGTCGTAGGTCTTGTTCCAATAGACGTCGATGCTACCGCTGATGCGGCCATCAAGGAAGCCGAAGTCGAGACCGAGGTCGAACGAAGAGGTCTTCTCCCAGGTCAGGTTCTCGTTGGCCATGTTGCTGGGCACCTTGCCGGCCACGTCGGTCGTGCCGAAGAAATAGTAGTAGGTGTTGGCGCTCAGGGATGCGAGCGTAGAGTAGGCATCGATGGCGGCGTTGCCGGAGAGACCCCATGAGGCGCGCAGCTTGAGGTTGTTCATCCATGACTTCTGGCTTTCCATCCAGGGTTCCTCGATGATACGCCATCCGGCAGCCACGGAGGGGAAGTAGCCCCACTTGTGTCCGTCGGCGAGGGTGGAAGAACCGTCGGCACGGACAGAGGCGGTGAGCAGGTACTTGTCGGCATAGCTGTAGTTGGCACGGGCGAAGAATGAGAGCAGACTGGTCTTCACATAGGTGGAGGTGGCCACGGGCGTGATGATCTTGCTCAGGTCATAGAACGCACTCTGATAGTAGTGGGTGGCGCCGGCGTCACCGCTCACGGTAGACGACTCGCTCACGGTCTGGGTCAGCTCGTGGCCAATCAGGGCGTTGAGGTTGTGCTTCGACTTGTTGAAGTCGGTCATGTAGTTCAGGGTGTTGTCCCAGGTGATGCCCGTCGACTGGCTCTTGATCTGGCGGATGAAGCTGGTTGAGGGGCTCTGGAAACGCTGCTGAGACTCATAGTCCTGGTAGAGTCCGTTGCGCGAGTCGCTGCGGTCTACGGCAAACTGGGAGCGGAACACCAGTCCGTTGATGGGCTTGGCCTCCACATAGGCGTTGCCGAAGAAGCGGGTGCTCTCGATATTGTTCTGATAGGCTCCCTCCACATCGTCGAGCAGGGGGCTGCAGTGTGCGGCATACCAGGGGTTGGGGGTCTTGTTGATTTCGCCGTCGCTGAGATAGGCGTGGGTGATGGTGGTCATCTTGAGCGACTGGGAGTAGACACCCGAGTTGCGCTTGTCGTTGCTCTTGTAGGTGAAGAGCAGGCTGGAGCCCACCTTGAAGATGTTGTTGATCTGGTGGTCGATGTTCACCTTGCCGTTATAGCGGTTGAGCTGGTCGTTCTTCATCAGACCGCGGTCGTTCATCATACCGAGCGACACGTTGAAGTTGGTCTTCTCGCCACCACCCGAAACGGAGAGTTCATAGTTCTGCGAGCAGGAGTTCTTCAGGATGAGGTCGCCCCAGTCGGTATACGACTTGTCGTTGTAGATGTTCAGCGTGGGAGTGCCGTCGGCCAGGGTCTCGGTGAGCACGGCTTCGGCTCCCGACTTCTGGGTGCCCCATTTACCAGTTTCGAGCCAGGTGGCATAGTTGGCGGCATAGTCGGCCTTGTCGATCATGCGCTGCACCTCGCGGTCGCCATACATCGGAGTGGCCTTGTGGGTGGCACTGTTCCAGGAGTTGTATACATTCAGGTTGACGGTGGTCTTGCCGGTCTTGCCGCGCTTGGTGGTGATGATGATCACACCGTTGGCACCACGTGTACCGTAGATGGCCGTTGAGGAGGCATCTTTCAGCACCTCCATGCTCTCGATGTCAGAGGGGTTGAGGTCGAGGGTGGAACCGTAGGCCACACCGTCCACGAGAATCAGAGGATTGTTGGAAGCCAGGAGGGAGCGTGCACCGCGGAGGTTGATGCTCACACCGCTACCGGCCTGTCCGTCGCTCTGCTGGAGGTCCATACCGGGCACCTTGGCCTGCATGGCCTGCATGGCATTGGCGGCAGCCACATTCTTGATGTCGGCAGCCTTGATGGAGGAGACGGAACCCGTGAGGTCGCGTTTCTTCACCACGCCATAACCGATTACCACGAGCTCGTCCAGGTTGTTGGCATCTTCCTTGAGCACGATGTTGAACTCAGTCTTGTTGCCCACGGTAATCTGCTGGGTGAGATAACCGATGTACGAGACTTTCAACTGGGTGTCGGACGACACCTTGCTGAGCGTAAACTTGCCGTCGAAATCAGTCACTGTTCCAACGCCATTGGCTGCGATGATGCTCACGCCAATCATCGGTTCGCCATTCGCATCTGTCACGGTACCATGTATGGTCTTCTGCGCATAGGCAAACACACACAACATGGACATGAACAAAGCCATCAAGGCTTTTCTTGCTTGTTGTTTCATAGAAATGGTTTGTTTTGTTTTAGGTTTGTTTTGTTTAGCAGGGACTCAACGTGTCCTTATTAGCCGCTGCAAAGATACAGTGAGTTCTGTTATCTATTATAAAAACAGAGTAAAATTTAATAAATATTTTACAATTAGACGCCCAATTTCAGACTTTTTATATAAAAACAGCAAAAAGAGAGGGAATTTTCAACCTTCCCTCTCTCTTCATGACGCTATATATAATAATAGGTGTATTACCAGCCGAGCACGGTCTGGCGGGTAATCTTCTGTGCTTCCTTCTTGGAGAGCTGGCGGCTCCACGCCACACGCTTGCTCACATCCGAACCCTCGCCATGGTTGTTGTACTCCATGTAGCGGGCGGTCTGCTCGCGTTCCTTCTGCCAGTGGTGCCATCCCTCGGGACGGATATGGGCTCCGTAGGTGCAGTCCATGAAGAGCGTGTAGCCATAGTCGCGCCAGGGGCGTCCGAGATACACCTTGCTGATGCCGTCGGCTGCCGTGAGCCGGCAGTGGTAGAACACGTAGCCGTAGGCCTGGTCCTGGGGAGTGGAGGCGGCGGTTATGTAGGAGTTGGACTTGCTGTGAATCTCACAATTCTCAAACCAAGCCACCGATGGGCCGAAGATGAAGTCGGTGGTTCCCTCGATGTAGCATCCCTCGAAGAGCAGCGTGGAACCGGGATTGCCCGTATAGATGGTGTCCTGGTTGCCCAGGAAGCGGCAGTTGATGAAACTCAGATGGTTGCCCTCGGTATGCAGGGCCACGGCCTGGCCCAGGCGGGCGGCATTGTTCTCGATGGTGATGTTACGGAAGGTGATGCGGCTGCCCTGCACCTTCACCGTATAGGTGCGGAAGGTGCCCATGCCCTTGGGGCGGTCGGCTGACGGGATATTGGCATGGTCATCGTAGGTAATGATGGTCTGGTCGCGGTCTTCGCCGAGAATCTCGATGTTGGTGAGCCACTGGGGCACGATGAGTTTCTCCTTGTAGACTCCCTTCTTCACATAAATCACCTTGTGATACTCCATGAAGGCACGGCACACCTCGAGGGCATCGTCGATGTTGCGGAACTCGCCCGTGCCATCACGTGCTACCACGATGGTGTCGGGATTGTCATACTTGTTGGCGGCCCATGCGCCGATGGTGGCGCACAGGCACAGGGTCAGCAGAAATAGTTTTCTCATGTTTGTTATGTTTTGGATGATTGGTATAATCCGGTCAGTTAATCTGTTTCACCTCTTTTATATCATTGATTTTCTTGAGGTTGTCGATGATGACCTTCACGTCGTCGCGGTCGTGTACCCTCAGTTCGAAGGTGCCGTTGAAGATGCCTTCCTCGCAGGTGATGTTCACCGTATGGATATTGACATTCATCTGGCGCGACACCACTTGGGTCACCTCGTTGAGCAGTCCGATACGGTCGATGCCCTGCATCTGGAGGGTGGCGTCGAAGAAGAGCCGCTTGTGCATGTCCCACTTGGCATCAAGGATGCGGTTGCCGTAGCTGCTCTTGAGCTTGGCGGCCACGGGGCAGTCGCGCTTGTGAATCTCTATCTGGTTCTTGCCGTCGATGAAACCCAGGATATCATCGCCGGGAATGGGATGGCAGCAGCTGACGAAGCGGTACTGGCGGATATTGTTGTCGGTGATGAAGATGGGTTTCTTGCGGTTGAACTTCTCGGGCACCACAAAGAGTTCGGGTTCCTCTTCCTTCTCCTCCTTGGACTTGATGGCCAGGAAGGGCACAAACTTACGCCAGCCCTTGCCGACGGAAGCCTTCTTCTTCTTGCCGTTCAGCTCGTCGATGTCCTTGTCGCCCAGGATGATGCTCTTCTCACCCAGCGCCTGGTAGAAATCCTCCACCCGGGGCATGTCGTGGAAGGCGGCCAGCTGTTCGGCCGTGGTGGGGGTCATCTCCACACCGTGGGTCTTGAGGAAATCGGCAAGCGCCTGCTCGCCCTCTTTCTGGATGACCTTGCCCTGGCGGCGGAGTGCGGCCTGGATCTTGGCCTTGGCCTTGGCGGTGGAGACAAAGCTGATCCACCCCGGCTGCACATGCTGCGACTTGGAGATGAGCACCTCCACCTGGTCGCCGCTCTGGAGTTTGTGGCTCAGGGGCACCAGCTTGTGGTTCACCTTGGCGCCGATGCAATGGCTGCCGAGGAAGGTGTGGATGGAGAAGGCGAAGTCGAGGGCCGTACAGCCCGCCGGCATCGTCTTGATTTCACCCTTGGGCGTGAACACGAAGATTTCGGAAGCAAAGAGGTTGAGCTTGATGGCATCGAGGAAGTCGATGGCATTGGGCTGCGGGTCGTCGAGAATCTCCTTGATGGTGTGGAGCCACTCGTTCAGTTCACCCTCGTCCTCGGTAATCTCGCCGATTTCGCCCTCCTTGTATTTCCAATGGGCGGCAAATCCCTGTTCGGCAATCTCGTCCATGCGGTCGCTGCGGATCTGCACCTCTATCCATCGGCCCTGCTTCGACATGAGGGTGACGTGGAGCGCCTGGTAGCCGTTGGCCTTGGGATGGTTGAGCCAGTCGCGCAGACGGTCGGGATGCGACTTGTATATCTTGCTGATGGCCACATAGATGTTGAAGCACTCGTTGATTTCATCCTCGCGCTTCTGCGGGGTGAAGATGATGCGCACGGCCAGGATGTCGTAGATTTCATCGAAGGTGACGTGCTTGTTCTGCATCTTGTTCCAGATGGAGTACGGGCTCTTGACACGCTCCTTGATCTCATACGGCAGCCCCATCTTGTCGAGGGCATCACGGATGGGTTGGGTGAACTTGTCGAAGAGTTCGTGGCGCGACTCCTGGGTGGATGCCAGCTTGTTCCGGATGGAGGCATACTCCTCGGGGTGCTCATATTTGAAACTGAGGTCTTCGAGCTCGGTCTTCACCCGGTTGAGTCCGAGGCGGTTGGCGAGGGGCGCATAGATATAGAGCGTTTCGCCGGCAATCTTGTACTGCTTGTTGGCGGGCTGACTCTCCAGGGTGCGCATGTTGTGCAGGCGGTCACATATCTTGATGAGGATGACGCGGATGTCATCGCTCATGGTGAGGAGCAGTTTCTTGAAGTTCTCGGCCTGGGCCGAAGCCTTGTCGCCGAAGATACCTCCGCTGATTTTCGTCAGTCCGTCGACAATCTGCGCCACCTTGGGGCCGAAGATGTTCTCGATATCCTCGGTGGTGTAGTCGGTATCTTCCACCACGTCGTGCAACAGGGCGGCACAGATACTCACCGAGCCGAGCCCCACCTCCTCGCAGGCTATCTGGGCCACGGCGATGGGGTGCATGATATAGGGTTCGCCCGAAAGTCGTCTCACTCCCTTGTGTGCCTGACGTGCAAAGTTGAATGCCTTGGTAATCAGGTCTACCTTCTGCTTGTGTCGCGAGGCCGAATAGGTTTGCAGCAGATGTTCAAAGGCATCATTGATCATCTTGTCATCGGCGGCCTCTCTGGTCATTTGCTCCTCTTTCATAGTTGTGTTCGTTTATCGGTTATCTGACTCTGAGTTTCTTTCCCGCGCGGATATTGTTACCCTTGATTCCGTTGAGCCGTCGGAGTTTGCTCACGGTCGTGCCGTTTTGGCGGGCTATCTCGGAGAGGGTCTGGCCCTTGCGGATAGTCACCGTCCGTCCGCGCGAGCGGGACGACCTGGTGCGCTTGGTGCTCTTGCCTACGTTGTAGGCGGTCTCGCTGACAGCGACGGTAGCGCGACGGGCGAGCAGCGAGTCGGTCTTGTACAGATATATAGAGTCTTCGTTTTCCAGGAATCTACCAATCTCCGCCTGCGGAAGGCGCAAGCAGGCCAGCTCGGTGGCACCGGGGATGACATCATGCCGGTAGGCGGGATTGAGCGTGCGCAACTGCTCCATCTCCAGTCCGCAGACGGCGGCCACCTGTTCCATGTGCAGGTTCCTGCCCACCATGACGGTGTCGGTCTTCTCGGGCAGCGTGGTGTTCATCGGACAGATGTTGTGCTCGCAGTAATAGGTCATGATATAGTTGGCGGCGATGAAAGCCGGCACATAGCCGCGGGTCTCCTTGGGCAGATAGGGATAAATCTTCCAGTAGTCCTTCTCGCCGTTGGAGCGCTTGATGGCCTTGTTGATATTCTCGGGGCCGCAGTTGTAGGCGGCGATGACGAGGTTCCAGTCGCCGAACACCTTGTAGAGGTCTTTCAGGTAGCGGGCGGCGGCATAGGATGACTTGATGGGGTCGCGGCGCTCGTCGACAAGCGTGTTCACATTCAGACCGTACATCTTGCCCGTGGTCAGCATGAACTGCCAGAGTCCGGTGGCCCCCACACGCGAAACGGCCGTGGGGTTGAGCGCCGACTCGATGACGGGCAGGTATTTCAGTTCGAGGGGCAACTGGTAGGTCTCCAAGGCTTGCTCGAAGATGGGCATGTAGAAGTTGGAAGCACCGAGCATGTAGCTCACCGAGTGGCGCAGGCGGCCGCTGTAGCGGTCGATGAACTTCTGGACCACCTCATTATAAGGCATCTCGATGATGCCGGGGATGCGCGACAGGCGGTCGACATACACCTCTTTTCCGAAATAGGGGTTCACGTCCTTCATCTGGCAGTCCTCGTCCTCGGTCAGGTATTTCTTGGAGAGGTAGAGGTTCATGAGACTGTCCAGGTCGTGGGTCATCGCCTCGGGCAGTTCGATGGTCTCCTCGTTGCCGTCGTTGTCGGTGACGGTTATCTCGTTGTCAATATCCGTTTGGGCATATAATGAGAGCGGCAGCAACAGGCAAGCCATCGCTGCGCTCCGCAGGTTTCTTTTCATGCTGAAATAATATCTTTTCATTCCTTAGGGTTCTTGAAGGTTTGTGCATCAGGAAGGCAGCGGAAGGCGGCCTGCTGAGCGGGGTTCTAAAAGTGGAGACTGCACTGGAGCCCCAACGACGAGTTGTCGAGCGGACTGCGCGAGGTGCGGCTCGGGATGACAGCCGGCTCTACTCTGAGCGTGAGGTCTTTGGAGATGTCAAACTCCGAGAGTTCGGCGTCGACATAGGCGTCGATGACCGAGAGGGCGTAGACACCTATGAGGCAGAAGAAACTCATGTCGCGCCAGCGGCGGTAGCGGTCTTTGCGTTTCTTGAAAATCTGCTTGTAGCGTTCCTCATTCTCGGGGGTAATCTGGTTGCCCAAGTGCAGGAACTTGTTGTAGCTGCAGGTGTTGGGGTCGCTGTCCATGATGTCGAGATAGGCCTGAGAGTAGTCACGGTACATCATGTTGTTCCAGTTCATGGCATAGATGCAACCCATGAAGCCTCCATAGATGATGGGCAGTTTCCAGTATTTGCGGTTATAAATCTGCCCGCCTCCGGGCAGCACCAGCGCCAGCCACAGAGCTCGCTGGGAGTTGGGCCGCCAGCTGCTCCAGTCTTTGGGAGCCTTCGCGGTCTTGAGTTGGGGAACCATCAGGCTGTCAGTGTCCAGCTGGGGGAGCGGTTCGGCCTGGGTGCCCCTGGCCATGACGCTGTCCGCTTGGTCCTGGGCAGACAGGTCAGCCGTGTTGAGGAACAGACAGACGAGACACAGCAGGAGTTTGGTGAACAAGGGGGTTCTGTCAACACACGTGCGCTTCGTCATGGGCTATCCGTTCTGTTTGGCGCCGTCGAGGGCGTGCATGATACGTTCCAGCTCCTCCTCGTTGTCGAATGAGATGCTGATTTTTCCCTTGCCTTTGGGCGAACAGCTCATCTGCACCTTGGTCTGGAAAAAGCTGGCCAACCGGTCCTTGAGGATGGCAAACTCCTCGGGCAGCTGCGACTGGGCGGCAATCTTCTTCTTGGCGGTGGGCACATCCTCGCCGTTCTTGAGCATCTGCACCATCTCCTCCACCTTTCTCACCGAGTAGCCGTTCTTCTCAATCTCCTTGAAGAGTTTGATCTGCATGCTGGGGCTGTCGAGCGAGAGCAGGGCGCGGGCGTGTCCCATGTCGATGACTTTGTTCTTGAGGGCCATCTGCACCTGGGCGGGCAGTTTGAGCAGGCGCATGTAGTTGGTGACGGCGGTGCGGCTCTTGCCCACCCTCTCCGAGATTTTCTCCTGGGTCATGCCCGTGGTTTCGGCGAGGTGCTCATAGGCCAGGGCTATCTCAATGGCGTTGAGGTCTTCGCGCTGGATATTCTCCACGAGTGCCATCTCCATCACGTTCTCATCCTCAACGGTGCGGATATAGGCGGGAATGGCGCTCATGCCGGCCAGCTGAGAGGCACGCCAACGGCGCTCACCGGCCACAATCTGGTAGCGACCATCTTCCATCAGGCGCAGGGTGACGGGCTGGATGATGCCAATCTCGCGGATGCTGGCGGCCAGTTCCTGCATAGCCTCCTCGTCAAACTCGCGGCGGGGCTGGTTGGGATTGGGACTGATTTGGCCGAGGGGTATCTCGCAGAGATTCGACGAGCCCTGGGTATGCACTTCGCGCGTGTCAATCAGGGCATCGAGACCGCGCCCATTGCCAATATCGTCAAGACCGCGACCCAAAACGTTGCGGTCATATTTCTTGTGTACTGCCATAATTTCAATTCTTGTTGATGATTTCCTTGGCAAGTGCCAAGTGGTTCTTGCTGCCGGTTGAGTCGGCATCGTAGAGGATAACGGGCAAACCGTGGCTGGGACTCTCGCTGAGCTTCACATTGCGCTGGATGACGGTCTTGAAGACCAGTTCCTGGAAGTGGCGCTTCACCTCGTCGTAAATCTGGTTGGCCAGACGCAGACGTGAGTCATACATGGTGAGCAGGAATCCCTCAATCTCCAAACGAGGATTGAGTTTGCTCTTGATAATCTTGATGGTGTTGAGCAGTTTGCTGATACCCTCCAGGGCAAAATACTCGCATTGGACGGGAATGATGACCGAATCGGAAGCGGTGAGCGAGTTGACCGTTATCAGACCCAACGAGGGGCTGCAGTCAATCAGGATATAGTCGTAGTCATCCTTGATGGGAGCCAGAAGCGACTTGAGTACCTTCTCGCGGTTGGGCAGATTCAACATTTCAATCTCGGCACCCACCAGATCGATGTGGCTGGGAATGATGTCTAGGCCGTCGATGTCGGTGGTGTAGATGGCGTCGCGCACGTCGGCATGGTCGATGATACATTCATAGAGAGAGCAGTCCACATCCTTGATGTCGACACCAAGACCGCTCGAAGCGTTGGCCTGAGGGTCAGCATCAACAACCAGTACCGTCTTCTCCAGCGTGGCAAGCGAGGCTGCCAGGTTGATGGTGGTGGTGGTCTTGCCTACGCCGCCTTTTTGGTTGGCTAATGCGATGATTTTTCCCATTTTTCGGTTTTAATCTGAATAATTAGACTGCAAAGATACACATTTTATATGACAATCTATCATTTTATCCATCTTTTTTCGTACTTTTGCAGCCAAAGAAACGATTTTTTATGGATTTAACAAAACCTTTCATCCTCATTTCCAATGACGACGGCTATATGGCCAAGGGCATCAACGAGCTCGTCGGCATGCTTTTGCCTATGGCAAATATCCTCATATGCGCCCCCGACGGCGCACGAAGCGGATTCTCCTGCGCCTTTTCGGCCACCACTCCCTTGCAGCTCAAACTGCACTCGGAAAGCCAAGGACTGCAGATATGGTCATGCAACGGAACGCCCGTTGACTGTGTCAAGATGGCGCTCAGCGAACTGTGCGAAAGGAAGCCCGACCTGGTCATCGGAGGCATCAACCATGGCGACAACGCTTCGGTCAATACCCACTACTCGGGCACCATGGGCGTGGTGATGGAGGGATGCATGAAGGGGATTCCTTCCATCGGCTACTCGCTCTGTGACCACGACCCCGAGGCGGATTTCGACCCGCTCAAACCCTATATCCAACGGATTACAAAAGAGGTGCTGAAACAGGGACTCCCCTTCGGCACCTGCCTGAACGTCAACTTCCCAAAAGGCACTGAATACCAAGGCGTAAGAGTATGCCGGATGGCCAACGGAACCTGGGGAAACGAACTGGTGAAATGCCATCATCCGCGACAGTATGACTACTACTGGATGGTGGGCGAATATACCAACGACGAACCCGAAGCTGAAGATACGGACAACTGGGCACTCACCCACCACTATGTAGCCATCACGCCCACCACCATGGATGTGACGGCCTACGGACTGATGGAGCAGATGAAAGGCTGGAAACTATGAAGTATTATCTGATTGTAGGCGAGGCAAGCGGCGACCTGCATGCCTCGCGACTGATGAGGGCACTCAAGCAGGAGGACAGCCAGGCAGAGTTCCGCTTCTATGGCGGCGACCTGATGGCGGCCGAGGGAGGAGAGATGGTGATGCACTACCGCCATCTGGCCTATATGGGATTTGTCCCAGTTCTGCTCCATCTGCCTGTTATCCTGAGCAATATGCGGCGATGCAAGCGCGACATCATGACGTGGAAACCCGATGCCGTCATCCTCGTTGACTATCCTGGATTCAACCTCAAGATTGCCCGCTACGTCAAGTCACACAGCGCCATTCCCGTCTATTATTATATCGCCCCCAAGATTTGGGCATGGAAGGAATACCGCATCAAACAAATCAAGCGCGATGTGGATGAACTCTTCTCCATCCTGCCCTTCGAAGTGGCTTTCTTCGAGGGCAAACACGGCTTTCCCATCCACTATGTGGGCAACCCAACGGCCGACGAGGTGCATGAGTTTCTCACCAAGCCGCGGGAGGCATCTCTCTCGCCAACGGGCAAACCCATCATCGCCCTGCTGGCAGGCAGCCGACGACAGGAAATCAAGGACAACCTGCCCGCCATGATTGAGGCTGCCGCCCCCTTTGCCGACCGATACGAGTTGGTGGCGGCTGGCGCACCAGGAATAGAAAAGTCTTACTATCAACAATTTACAAACAACACAACCGGCAAAAACGGGCAACACATCCCCGTGAGCGTCGTGTTCGGACAGACTTACCCGCTGCTCTCCGAGGCCACTGCAGCCTTGGTCACCAGCGGCACCGCCACATTGGAGACGGCTCTTTTCGGGGTCCCCCAAGTGGTCTGCTACAAGACTCCCCTGCCCCACCTCATCTCGTTCCTCAGACGCCATCTGATCAAGGTGCCCTTCATCTCGTTGGTCAACCTGATTGCAGGCAAAGAGGTGGTGCCCGAACTGGTGGCCGACACGTTCTCTGTGGCCCATATCCGGCAACAGCTGACTGCCATCCTGCCCGGCGGCAACAAGCGCCAAGAGATGACCGAAGGCTACAACGAACTGAAACAAGCCATCGGGAAAACAGGGGCGCCACACCAGGCGGCACGGCTCATGGCAGGGCTGCTGAAGCCATCGGAACAGGCATCGTGAAAGGGGCGTACCATCACTTTTTGAAACCCGCTTCCTTGGAAAGATGAATCAGATGTAATAATCGGAAGAATCCACCAAGCCGGCACGGAGCGCATACTTGGTGGCTTCATGCACGGTATTGACTCCCAGTTTCCGGAAAATGTTCTTGCGATGGGTGTTCACGGTATGAAAACTGGAGAAACGCTTTTCGGCTATCTCCCTGGTAGTCAGCCCCTGAGCGATGTCGACGAGTATCTCTCGCTCGGTACGCGTCAGTTTCACTTCCTCATGAGCAGTAGCGGCGGGAACCAGCAACAATTCCATCATTCGCTGGCAAATCATTCGCTGGCTGTCGCCTGCAGCCAGCAGACAGGAACGGATTTCGGCCAGTGGAGACTCCTTGAGCAAGACGCTGAACGAGGGGCTTGCCACCATGCGACGGACAAAATCCAAAGAGAGCTCTTCGCTGAACAAAATCCACCGTGCCAGGGGGAAACGCTCGTGCAGAATCTGCAACTCATCGGCATCTGCGATATCAAAAAGGGTGAAATCGAGCACCACCACGGCATTTTCCTTCTCCTGCAACAGCTGAATCAGGTCGGCCTTGTCGAGGGCACGCCTACATACAAAACCGGGCAATCCTGCGCAAACGTGCTGGATGCCGGCACAGGTAATATCGTGCGGGTCTGAGATATAAATCGTTGTCATTGTTTGGCTGAATGTTGGTTTCTACGCGATGAAAGTTTAGAATTTTGCGGAAAAGCGGATGCGCACTCCCCCACGCGTCACATGCGGACGGTCAAGATAACTTAATCTACGTACATATTCAACGTGAAGGAAGCGGAAAATATTGTGCAATCCACCTACTATTTCTACATAAGGATGCCTGGAATCCATGGGATGACAGCCTGCCGGCAACCTGTCCGTAAGGTTGAGATGGGACAGATGCCCCCACAATCCCCTCACCGCCACATATTCGCGCCAGCGCATACGGGAGATGAAGGGCAGGCGGTTGAGCAGTTTGCCGTTCAGGTCCCATGCCATCTCGCCCATCAGATAACGGTCGGCAAGCAGTTCCATGTCCCCAATCAGCGCAAATGCTCCCGGACGGGACACATAGGAGAGATTCGTGGGAGGCAGCGGCAGCAAGAGCAACGGCACCTGGTTCCACAACCACGCCCCACGGCCATTGAGGTCTATATGTCCCCAGCTGTTGAGATGGAAACGGCGGAAACAGGACAGTTCGGTCAGGTTCCAATGCCCGCTGCCCCCCAACACACCATCCAGTCCTATCGTATGGCTCAAACCGATGACCGGCACATCCCTGTTGACCAGACGGCGGCCACCCTTGCCCACCTGCAGTTTCTCTCCGGGTGCCATGCGCAGCGACAACTGCAGCGAGGTGGTGCGGAGCGAGGCAGACGCAGGGAAATCGGCCGTCAGGGCAGTGAGCCGTTCTGAAGTGAGCGTCAGCCTGCTCTGCAATCCCCATTGCTCTTCGCGGCAGAAAGAGAGCTGGTGGCGCTGATAACGGAGATAGCGCAAGTGTTGCTGCCACTTGAGTGCTGTGCTGATGTCATCCTTGTCGGACAAGGCGCCCGAGGCCGTGAGCAGGGGCAGGTTCCGCTCGGCCATCGGACAGATGTCACGGGTGGTGAGCAGACTCACCGAACGGATGGGAAACTCCTCGGGATGGTATTGCTTGCGGTTGAAAGAATAGATGAACTGTCCCCGATAGTAGTGCTCATGGCTGCGGAGACCATGGGCATAATAGCCTTCGAGGAAGAGTTGGGGATGCAGCTGGGCCGTGGTCCGGGCACCCAGCCTAAGGCGCAAGCCATCAATGCGGTTGGCGGAGAGCAGACTGCCCAGCGGACCGATATCGACGAGGTTGGGATGGCGGTGGCCGCCGGTCCCGATATATTTCTCGGCCAAAAGCGAAAGGGAACGGCGAAGGCCGCGCAAGGAGGGAGCCTCATCCAACTGACGGATGAAGTAAGGCATGCGCTCCTCGGCCCGCGTGAGCGGAAGAGGCCTCACCTGATACCAATAGGCATCGGGGCGGGAAACGGCCACGGGGATATCCTGCCGTCTGAGAAGGCTGTCGGGAAAACTGCGGAATGAATGCCCTTGCATACGGGTATGGCGCATCACCAGCGCACGTTGCAGATGGCGTGAGAGTTTCAGTTCCATCACCATATCATCGGCCACCAGCATCCACGGCCCCTGGCTCCCCACCCGCTGAAACTCCTGCAATACCAACATCTGTTCCACGAAGTTGACACCTGTGGGTATGGGCAGGGAGAGCTCGCAACGGCGCAGCTGCCAACTGCTGTCGGCCATCACATACAGATGGCCGGAGAAGCCGAAATCCAACTGGTTGCCCGGACGGAAATAGAGATGGAAACAACGGTCATCCCCTATCTCTACCGTATCGACCAAGGCATAGCGGTAGAAGGCAATGGCACCGTCGGCGATGGGAGAACAGAGGGTATGCTGGAGCAGGCGCACCCGCTCCTGGCGCACATCCACATCGGTAAAAAAATCGCGGAGGGTGGACGTGAGCATCCCACCCGATGTGAACAGGTCGCCCAAGCCGCAACTGCGGTCGGCTTCCAGGCGTGACGACTGGCGCGACGGATGCTGGCGGCTATAGTGCCAACTGACCGTCTCGCCCAAAGAGAGGGGGAGGATGAGCCGCCCATTGTAGGGGCAAGCCTCCACCATGTCCACTGCTCCCGGAATATGGGAAAGAAAACCCTGCTGCAGGTCGTCGGGCCGCACATCATTGGCGGCAAGCACCAGTTTCTGGTATTTGCGGTAACGGCAGAAGGGATGGGCGTTCTCCAGGCAGCTATCCTTGGCGGCAATCACCTTGCGCATGATGTCGATAGCCGGATTGCCCTTGCGCTGGTAGCGACTCTTGTCATGGGCCACCACCACCTCGCGCAGTTTGTGTATTCTGTTAAACCACAACGAGGTGTCGCCACTCAACTCGGGATTGAGCTGTGCCGACATTTTCACCACGCCGCAGAGCAGAAAGAGAAGAACCGCCAGATGCCTCATCAGCCAAAATAGCGCTTGTCAAGGCGTTTGCAGAGATGCTCATGATTGCGATGCATATAGATATACATCAGCGTGAGCGGCAATATCTCTACCAGCGGGAAAAGGTAGGGCACATCGAGCAGACAAGTGACATAGATGGTGATGGCCCGCACATTGAATGTGAGCATGTTGGTATACTTCATCAACGGGAGGGAACCCTTGCGGAAGTCGGCACGCAAATCGTCCGGAATCAACGAGGCATCCGGATAACGCTCCCTGACATGGGCATAGAACTGCTGGAAGGCTGGCGTGCGGCGCTCCTGACTGACGCAGTAGTTGCCGTAGAAATAGAAATAGAGCCAGGAGAACCAATCCTTCCAGCCCAGGGTCTTGAGCCTGGCTCTTTGCGATGCCGAATCGTCAAGCTCACTGCCACTCTTGCCCAAGAGGAAGAAGAGATGAATCTGCCGGTAATAGTCAGACAGCGAGCTCTGGGGCGAATGGCAGAGCACACCGGCTATCAGACAGATGGCAAAGCCGGTCCAACCCCAGTGGACATCGAGGAAAGGGATGGGCTGGCCGAAGAGTCTCACTACAATGGCCAAATAGATGGCAAAGAACCATACATCGCCGGAGAATCCGTCGAGCACACGTCCCAACAGGGTCTTCTGACCTGTCAGTCTCGCCAACTGACCGTCTGCCGAATCACAAAAGTTGGCGAGCATCAGCAAGGCCACTCCAGCCAGGTTGTGCTGCCAGTCGGTAAAGGAGAACATCCAGCCGGCACCCACTCCGAGGAAGATGGAGACGATGGTGATCGTGTTGGGATGGATATGCAGGGCTTTGGCGATGAGCGCCATCACCAGGCCTACCGGACGATTGAAATGAATATCAAGCCACTCTTCGGTATCGTCAGACTTGAAGGAGGCATGAAGTAATTCTTGAAACTTGTACTTGTTCATCTTGATGGAATTACGATGGTCTACGGAATAAAAAAAGCTGCCACCTAGCGGGTCTCTTGCAGGAAACGTTCTGCCTGAAGGATATCAGAAGCGTGGTCAATATCAAGCACCTTGCTGAAGGCATAGGCCCGCAGACGGCGGCCGTCGGCAATGAGCGCACGCTGGAAATTACGCATACGGCTTTCCCCTCTTTCCATACAGCGGTTGAGGGTATCAAGAGCCGGTTCTGCCAATCCGTAGATTCCGCCTGAGATATACTTGCAATCCGCAGATTGGTCGAGGAAGGCGGTGATGGCCAGTGAGTCGTCGGTCTCCACATAGAGTGGTTTCTCATCCTCGATATAATCGGTCACACCCATCATGCCTTCTACTTCCCCTTGGGCCACAGCCATCCGGAAAGCATGGATATAAGACTTGAATTCCTCGGGGCGGAAGATGGTGTCGACGGTGGTCATGCAGAAGGGGCCTCCAACGAGATGACGGCTCAGCTCGAAGAAACTGTGCATCGACGAGGGAGTAGACTTCACCACCAGCTTCAGGGGGACCCCGGTTCCGAACAGTTCTTGGCTCTGAAGCTGCCGCAGATGGTCGGCCACCAGCGGGGTCAGGTCGTTGCAGATGACGACAATCTCCTCGGCATCATTGTCAAGAAAGATACGGAGAAGGCGGTCGATGAGCGGCTGACCATCCACCTCTACCAACGGTTTGGGCAGAGCGATTCCTTCTGCAGCCAGGCGGCTGCCCTCGCCTGCGGCAATAATGGCATATTTCATGATGGCATATATTTTAATAATGATATGAGTTAATGTTTGATCAGAAAGTCATGCGCACCATGAATCTCACACCGTCGCGCTGAGCGGTAGGCAGGTCGAGATAGTTCAGACGGCGCACATATTCCACATGCAAGAGTTTGAAGATATTGTGGACACCCGCACAGATTTCGACGTACGGGGTCTTGGGATCCATGATGAACGAGGTGGAGGGGAAGGCCATGAGCAGGGGCGACCCTGCATTCTGCGCCAGATAGGGGTTGTTCTTATCGGAGAGTTCTCCCCACAGGCACTTCACGCCGATATACTCTCTCCACTTGAGTTTCTTGATGAGCGGGATGCGGTTGAAGATTTTGCCGTTCAGGTCCCAGCTCACCTCGGCACTGGCAAAGCGGTCGTTCAGGAACTCCATGTTGTTGATCATCTGGAAGGTCTGGTCCTGGATGATATAGGAGAGGTTGGTGGCTGGCATACACAGCAGGGGGAAGGGCACCTTCTCCCATTGGATTCCTCCGCGCACATAGCAGTCAATCTTTCCCCAACTCTTCATCCAGAAACGCTTGTAGATGCTGGCTTCGGTATAGTTGTAACTGTAGTCACCCCCGAGGAGATTCTTGATACCCAGCGTGTGGCTGACGGTGAAGACAGGAGCGTCGAGATTGATTTTGATGCGTCGCTGCTTGGTGTTGATAAACGTCTCTCCAGGTGCGAAACGCAGTTCGGCACGCAACTCGGTGGTGCGTATCTTCTCCGACACGGCAGGATTGGAGAGCGGGGAGAAGCGCAGGTCGCCACAGGCCTCGTTCTCTTCCAGTTTGAGTCCGAGCGTGGTCTTGAATCCCCAGTCTTCCTCGCGTTCAAACACCAGTTCCTGCTTGTTGTAGAACATCATCTTGTCCACATTCGTCCACTTGAACGAGGTGAACACATTGTCCTTGTCGGTATGCATAAACTTGTCCGACGGAGAGCAGACGTCGTAGGTAGACGAGAGCGTGAGCGTACGTTTTGGGAACTCTCTCGGCAGATATTCCTTCTGGTTGAACGAATAGATGAAGTCTGCCTTATAGTAGTTCTTCTGGCTGTCGAAGCCGTGGGCATAATAGCCGCTGAGGAAGAAATGCTTGTTGAGGTTGGCAGTGGTCTGGGCACTCACACGGGCTCGCAGTCCATCGACGGAGTTGCTGGTGAGCATGGTATTGATGGGACCGATATCCACCTTGCTGGGATTGCCGGTCTCCACAAAATTCTCCACAAAGGCTTTCACACCAAAGATGATATACTTGAACCCCTTGATCTGTTCCAGGTTATGCACAAAGGCATCCATCTTGCTCTCACTCTTGGTGAGGTGCACCTGGCGGTACTTGTCCCAGAAGGCATCGTCGCGCATCATGGCATCCGCTTCCTTCACCTCCTTGGCCTTGCCCTTGAAGAGCTGGCGGGGGAGTTCGTCGAAGGCATAGTCGCTCAGGCGTGTGGTACGGATGACGATGGCTTTCTGCAGGAAACTGGCTATCTTCAGTTCGGCTATCATATCGTCGGTGGTCAACACCCAGGTGCTGTCGGGCAGTTGGGTAAACTCCTGTACGACACGCAGGTTCTCCACAAAGTTCACATCACTCCTTTTGGGAATGGTCAGTTCACAGCGTTTCACCTGATAGGAGGAGTCGGCAAGTATATAGAGGTCTCCGCGGAAGCCGAAATCCTGCTGGTTGTTGGGCAGGAAATGGAGGTGGAAACAGCGGTCACGGTCCACATAAACCGTGTCTTCGATATAGAATCGGTAGAAGGCGATGGCATCCTTGCCGATGGGTGAGGTAAAAGGATATTGCAAGAGTCTCACCTGGTCGTCATAGATATTCACATCTGTAAAGACATCCTTGAGCGTGGTGGTCAGGATATCACCTGTCTGCAGCAGGTCATTGATACCTGTAGAGTTCTGTCCCTTGATGATGTTCTTCTCGTCATGGGGTTTCTTGCGGTAGATTTTCTGCGTGACGGTCTCGTCGACGGAGACGGGCAGAATCATCTTTTTGTTATACTCGCACATCTCCACCTGGTCTTTCAGCCACGACATCTTCTTGAACTTGGGCGACTCGAGTTTCTCGTTGGTGATTTCGTTGATGGCGAGTGTAATCTTCTGGTATTTGTTGTATTGGTAGAAGTCGCGGTTGTCGAGGTCGGTTTTCTTTTTGTTGGCAACCACCTTCCTCATCAGTTCTACAGCAGGGTTGTTCTTGCGGCTGTATCGCTGTTTCTTGGAACGCACGGTAACCTCCTTGAGCATCTTGGTGTCGGGCTTGAGCTTGATGTTAAGTTTCGAGGGGGTACTGGCATTAATGGTTATCACCTTCGGCTCATAGCCTACAGAACTGAAGGTGAGCTGCCATCCGTTGTGTCGGGGAATGGAATAATGGCCGTTGATTTTCGACACCACCGCCACTCCGTGTCCTTTGTAGATGGCACTGGCAAAGGGGATGCTGTCACCATTGGCGGCATCGATGATGTAGCCCGTAATCTGGGCATGGAGAGAAAGAGGAAGGAAAAGAAGGAGAAAAAGCAGAAGCCTCATCCCTCCACACCTCGCATGCAGGGTGAAGAATCTTTTACGCAGACGGGCTGATAAAATCTGGCTTTTTCTTTTCATAAAACAATCTTTTCTGAAATAACGTGTGACATATAGATAATGGAAGGATTGCAGACACCCCTATCGGATGATGGACCTGACTGTCCGCAACCCTTCCTTTCATGCCAATGAATGGCAGGTTCTATCTTGAGTTCTGACGATTAGTCAATCTCTTCGTCGGCTTCGTAGCCACCCATTTCGCGGATAGCGTTCTTCAGCATGGTGTACTGCTGGTAGAGGTGGTTGACAGCCTCTTCGCCCTGGGTGTAGTCGTGCATAGGAGCCTTGAGGAAGAAGCTCAGGAAGCGCTGTATGCCATAGCGGCCGGCACGGGCGGCAAGGTCGCTCAGCAGACAGAGGTCGAGGCAGAGGGGTGCGGCAAGGATGGAGTCACGGCAGAGGAAGTTGATCTTGATCTGCATGGGATAGCCCATCCATCCGAAGATGTCGATGTTGTCCCATCCCTCCTTGTTGTCGTTGCGTGGAGGATAGTAGTTGATGCGCACCTTGTGGTAGTACTGTGTGTCCTCGTCGTTGCCGTGTCCGTAGAGGTCGGGCTGAACGTCGGGTTTGAGGATTGTCTCGAGAGTGGAGAGCTTGCTCACCTCCTTGGTGTGGAAGTTGGCTGGCTCGTCGAGCACGAGTCCGTCGCGGTTGCCGAGGATATTGGTAGAGAACCATCCGTTGAGACCGAGGCAGCGGGTGCCGATGATAGGAGCGAAACCGCTCTTGACGAGGGTCTGACCTGTCTTGAAGTCCTTACCGGCGATAGGCATCTTGGTCTGCTCGGCAAGTTCCCACATGGCGGGGATATCCACTGTGGTGTTAGGAGCACCCATGATGAAGGGAGCACCCTCGGTGAGGGCTGCATAGGCATAGCACATTGAAGGAGCAACATGCTCGCGGTCGTCGGCCTTCATGGCAGCCTCAAGGTCGGCAAGATGATAGTGAATCTTCTCGCAGACGGGCACATAGATCTCGGTGGAAGCAGCCCAGAGGACTACGATACGAGAGCAACCGTTCTTCTCCTTAAACTCGCGGATGTCCTGCTTGAGGGCCTCAACCATCTCCCAGCGGGTCTTGCAGTCCTTCACGTTGTCGCCATCCAAGCGCTTGGCATAGTTCTTGTCGAAGGCAGCCTTCATAGGCTTGATAGCCTCAAGCTCGTCCTTCACGGGATTGATGTCCTTCTCCTTGAGCACCTCGGCATACATGGCAGCCTGATAGGCGTTCTGGGGATAGACATCCCAACATCCGAAGACGATGTCGTCGAGTTTAGCCATTGGAACGATGTCTGCGTATGGCAGATATTTCTTGTCATCACCACGACCGATACGGATTTTGTCATACTGGGTCATGGATCCTACGGGCTTTGCAAGTCCGCGACGTGTCATGAGGACACCTGTCATAAAGGTGGTAGCCACGGCACCGCAGCCTACTACCATAATACCTAATTTACCGTCAGCCGGCTTTACATTCGTTTGTTCCATAATTGTTTTATAGATCAATGGTTATATGTTAATGTTATTCTTGTTGCTTGTCACGATGCTGAAAGATGCTGTCTGAACAGCTTATTGGAGCAGCTGGCGGATGTCGGTAATGATGCGTCCGGCGGCTTCCCCGTCGGGTTGCTCATCCGTCCATCCTTCTCCTTTCAGCCAGACGGTCTGGCATCCGGCCTTGGATGCGGGCACAATATCTTTGTCATAACTGTCGCCCACCACCGTCACCTCGGCAGCTTCCATGCCGAGAGCCTCCACCCCGAGGGTAAAGATGCGGGGGTCGGGTTTCCTGACTCCTACCACAGCGCTCTCCACCACTTCCCTGAAGAGTCCGTCAAACCCGAACTCACGGAGCACGTGGTGCATGTTGCCGTAGAAGTTGCTGACCAGAACGAGCGGATAGCTCTCAGCCAACCGGGCTACTACCTGTCGGCTTTTGGCTGTCTCGTCCTGTGTATGCTGATAGAGCAGGTCGAGCACCTTCTGATACCAATCAAAAACATGGATGTCTGGCAGCTGGCGTTCGATGTACTCCATCTCGATACGCAGCTTCACTTCCAACGTCTTGTGGAAGCTGTAGTCGGGCTGGATAATGGGATTACGCCCCAATTCCCGCTCAGCATAGACGTATGCTTCACGAAAGAGTGCATCAGCCACGGGCACACCACATTGTTCATAGCAATGTCCTATCAGTTTTCCCCAATGGCACCCGCCAGTATCAAGTGTTCCTCCATAGTCAAAGATATATCCTTTGGTTGTCATTTCTTATTTGGTTATAGGGTACTATATATAGTCGTTCAGTCGCCGGACGATGGCTTGGGCTGCCTCCTGCCGGCAACGGCTGAAGCTGGGCCAGTCGTTGAAGTCGATGAGAAAGCACTGGCCGCTTTGACTGATGATGCAGTCGCCGCCATAGACATCAATGCCTGTCACTGCTGCCGCCTGTTCGGCCATCCGGTGCATCCCGTTGCGGTCGAAGGCATAATGCCGGGGCAAACCGTTGCGGCGCTCGTCATCAAATTTCCACTGACCGTCATCTCCCGGATAGCAGGTGAAGAAGAATCCGCTTTGTCTCACGCCATAGAACTTGATGAGATCTCCCTTTATATGGGCACTCACCTCCCACTCCATGATTCCCCTCTTCCTCATCCGCGCTTGCTGTTCTCCGAGTGCGGACAAATCGGCTGCAAAGACCACATCTTCCGGCCCCTCTGCCACTCCGTCGGCCCGTTTGAGCCAGTAGCCGTCAGCCCCTGATGCCGGTGGCAGGCAGATGCCCGCTTCGCGCAGCCGCTGGTTGAGCGCCTTGCGGTGACAGCACATCCTGATTCCTTCCGGACCATTCACCACCACAGCTCCTTGCTGTTGCCGTTCGGCCAGCCATCTGAGCGTGGTTTCATGCCGTCCCATGGTCACGTATACATCTGCCTCGACCGCAGCCATCCGGTCCGGATGATGAAGGAGCAGGTCTTCCTCCTCTACCTTGACATCCAGTCCCTTTTGGGCGAGTCTTTCGCAGACTGCCTGCAGGATGGCGGTATCCTTATCAGCCGAATTGGGCGAGAATCGCTCAGCCCGGCGTATAGCAACGATTGTTTTCACGCGTCAATTATCTTTTCAGCATCGGCTTTCTAACAGCCGACAAAGTTATGAATTTTCAGATATACCGAGAAAACTCTTCGCATATTTTCCGTTTTTCTTAATGATTATTAATCCTTTTACAGACTTTTTGAAGCGTTTTCCGGTGTTGTTTTTCATTTTTTGTCCCTTTTCTGTTGGAAAACGGATGGCTAACCGTCAGCCCATAGGCAAATCAAGCCAGAATGTGGAGCCCTGTGAAAGATGAGAGTCCAGACCGATGCTGCCTCCGAGACTGTAGGCGTATGTGCGGCAAACCGAGAGGCCGAGGCCCATTCCCTGTGTGAAGGAATCAACCTTGACAAAGCGCTCAAAGATGCGCTCATGGTCTTCGTCGGCGATGCCGATACCAGTGTCTCTCACAAAGAAACGGATGACATTGCCCTCGCGCCACATGGTACCGATGGTGACAGAACCCTCAGACGTGAACTTCAAAGCATTGTCCATCAGGTGGGCGAGAATGGTATTCACCATGTTTCTGTCGCTGCTGATGGTCACATCGCCAGTGGCGACATTCTCCTTGACGGTCACATGAGGATTGGTGTTGATGCGCTGATACTTCCTGCAGACATCATCCACCAACTGGCTCACATGGATGGTTTCCTTTTCCATCTTCTCGGCGGCACCTGTCGCTTCACGCTTCGAGAGATTCACCATATCATCGAAGATTTTCAGCAACTTCTGGTTATTGTCCTTGATGATGGCAATCACATTGTTCCGTTCATCCGGGTCTTCTATCTGAGGCAGAATATCCGAAAAACCGACAATGGCATTGAGCGGCGTATGCACCTCATGGCTGATATTGGCCAGGAACGACGACTTCAGCCGGTCGCTCTCTTCAGCCTGGTTGCGGGCACGTATGAGTTCCGTTTCCATATTCTTGCGCTGGTTGATGCAGGCAGTGGTTCCAACGATGACCTGCGGCTTTCCCTGATCGTCGCGCTTGGCGATGGTGGCATACGTTTCCGACCAGGAGAGCACATCGCTCTGGCGTGCCCTGAACTGATATTGCAGATGGAAATCATCGATACGCCCCTGGGTCAGGTCATCGAACGCGCGGGCAAAGTTGTCACGATCCCAAGGGGCAACCTGTTGCACAATCTCACTGACCTGCACATTAGCGGAATAGGCAAATGCCTCTTCGATGTCCCGGAAGTCGGTTTCAAAGGTGACGTTTCCGCTGGCCACATCCAGCTTCCAGGTAGAAAGCTTCATGGCTTTCAGCACCAGTTCATATTCGATGTTGTGGCTGCATAGTTGCAGGATATGCGCCATCTCCTCGTTGAGTTTGTTCTTCTTGCGTTTCTGGTAAAAGAGCCCCCAAAAGAGCACAGCAATCAGCACCGATGCCAAAACGAGCATCAGGACGTAGGACTTGGACAACCAAGACAGAATCGTCATCAACTGACTGGTCATGATTATGGACATAAATAGCTTTTTATGGTTCCCATCCTCCCAAATGAAGGACAGAGGGCTTTATAGGTCTGCGGCAAAGGTACACTATATTCCTGAATTATGCAAGAAAAGCGCTACATATTTTTCCTCAATCGACGGAATTGGGCTCAATCGGCTACAAAACAAAAGAAATTCGCAAATTTTCTCCCTTTCTTTTTGGTTATCTTCATGAATTGGAGTACCTTTGTAGCCGCAAAGATTGACAATACTGACAATGCAATACATATAATGGGTACCCTCAACTTTACACAAATATTGACACAAACCGTTGAGAAGCTTTCAGAAAAGGAATCTCTGAAAGGACTTTTCCACCAGCATCGCGATGGCAGCCCCCTGCCTTCCAGCAAAGCATTGGAGGAAATTGTCGAGTTGTCAAGATCCATCATCTTCCCCGGTTATTTCGGAAAATCAACCATCAGCACACGCACGATCGGCTACCACATCGGCGTGAACATCGAACGGCTCCACAAGTTGCTTGCCGACCAAGTGATGGCGGGACTTTGTTTT
The DNA here is from genome assembly GCA_016302965.1 of Bacteroidaceae bacterium. Taxonomy (GTDB): domain Bacteria; phylum Bacteroidota; class Bacteroidia; order Bacteroidales; family Bacteroidaceae; genus Prevotella. The sequence goes on along the minus strand of JAEDMP010000007.1, from coordinate 14,344 downwards.
GCCGAGGAGGGCGAATGCCCAGAGGGAATGATGGATGCTGACATGCGACAACGTGCCGAGAGCATTGCCGCCCAACTCATCGAGCGGCTTCCCGACATCCGCCATGTGCTGTCGACCGATGTGAAAGCGGCCTACAACGGCGACCCCGCGGCAGTCAACTATGGAGAAATCATCTCCTGCTACCCCGTCATCAAGGCGCTGACCAACTACCGCATCGCCCATGAGCTGTTGCTGCTGGGCGTGCCACTCATCCCCCGTATTCTCACTGAGATGGCACACTCGGAAACAGGCATCGACATCCATCCCGGCGCCACCATCGGCCACCACTTCACCATCGACCATGGCACGGGTGTCGTCATCGGAGCCACCTGCATCATCGGCAACCACGTCAAGCTCTACCAGGGTGTGACATTGGGTGCCAAAAGCTTCCCGCTCGACAGCGACGGGAACCCCATCAAGGGCATCCCCCGCCACCCCATCCTGGAAGACGGGGTGGTCATCTATGCCAATGCCACCATCCTGGGCCGCATCACCATCGGCAAGGACTCGGTGGTGGGTGCCAATGTGTGGGTGACACAGGATTTGAAACCGAAAACAAAGAAATATAAGAAAGACAAGACCGACAACATATTTTTAGAATTCAACAATGGAACAGGAATTTGAAATGATTGCCAAGACCTTCATGGGACTGGAACCCATGCTGGCCAAAGAGTTAACCCAACTGGGCGCCAACGACGTGCAGATTGGCAGACGAATGGTTTCCTTCACGGGTAACAAAGAAACCATGTACAGAGCCAACTTCCAGCTGCGCACTGCCATCCGCATCCTCAAACCCATCAGCCATTTCAAGGCGACATCAGCCGATGACGTATACGACAAGGTGAAGGCTATCGACTGGACCCAATACCTGAGTCTTGACAAGACCTTTGCTGTCGACTCCGTGGTCTTCTCCGAGGAGTTCAAACACTCCAAGTTCGTGTCCTATAAGGTGAAGGATGCCATCGTCGACCAGTTCAGGGAGAAAACGGGCAAACGACCCAATATCAGCGTGGCCAACCCGGACATCCGACTCAATATGCACATCGCCGAATACGACTGCACCCTGAGCCTCGACTCCAGCGGCGAGAGCCTGCACCGACGCGGCTACCGACAGGAGAGCGTGGAAGCTCCACTCAACGAGGTGCTCGCAGCCGGCATGATCATGATGACGGGATGGCAGGGCGACACCGACTTCATCGACCCGATGTGTGGCAGTGGCACCATCCTCATCGAGGCTGCCCTCATCGCACGCAATATTGCCCCCGGCGTATTCCGCAAGGAGTTTGCCTTTGAGAAATGGCCCGATTTCGACAAAGACCTGTTTGACGAAATCTACAATGATGACTCACAAGAGAAGGAGTTCAATCATCACATCTATGGATATGATGTGGACATCAAGGCGGTGAACACGGCCCGCATGAACGTGAAGGCTGCCGGACTCTCCAGCGACATCACCATCAACGAGGCCGACTTCAAGGATTTCGTACAGCCCCACGAAAAGAGCATCATCGTGATGAACCCGCCCTACGGCGAGCGCATCTCCACCCCCGACCTGCTGGGCACCTATCGCATGATCGGCGAACGGCTCAAGCATCAGTTCCTCAACAATGACGCCTGGGTGCTGAGCTATCGTGAGGAGTGTTTCGACCAGATTGGCCTGAAGCCTTCCATCAAGATTCCACTCTACAACGGCTCTTTGGAATGCGAGTTCCGCAAGTACCAGATTTTCGACGGAAAACTCAAGGACTTCAGAAGTGAAGGAGGCGTGGTGCAGACCGAAGAGGAGAAACGGCAGATGGGCGAGAAACGGCGCTTCAAGAAAGACCGTGGCGATTTCAAGAAACGACTCGACGAAAAAGAGGAGAACGAAGAGAATGACATCCGTTCCTTCAAGTTCCACTCTTTGGAGCGCAAGAACTTCGGCGCAGAAAAAAAGGATGGCAAGCGTGCCGACAGAAAGCCCAAGGGCAAGTTTGGCGGACGTGACTATGACGAATGGAACGAAAACCGCGGAGGACATGAGCGCTTTGACCGCAGCGGGAGAAAACGCTTCAACCGTAAGGAAGGCAAAGGTGGGCCGTGGAAGAACAACAACCAATATGACAGCCATGATGACGAAGATTAAGCTCTGGATAATCGGTATGTTACTTTGCTCAGTCTGTCATCCGGCCGAAGCCCAGAAACTCTTCACGCTCGAAGACCTGAACTTCGGCGGCAAGAACTACCATAGCCTGCGCCCACAGAATCTGTTCCTGACCTGGTGGGGCGAGAAACTGATGTATCAGGACGCAGAGGAGAGCGGACTCTACGATGCCAAAACAGGCAAGAAGACTCCCCTGTTCCGTGTCAGCGACCTCGGCGAGGGCTGGCACTCTGCCATGAATGCCCGCTATCCCTATCCGGGAGAGACACTCGTGCTGCTCAACAATGGCAAACAACGGGTGCTCTACGACTGGAAGAAGAAGTGTGTGAGCTGGAAGCAGGACTGCGCCAACGAGCAGGAAGCCCATTGGAACAAGAAGTCGCGTGCCGTCGCTTATGTGCGCGACAACCAGTTGTGGGTGACGGATGCCAAGGGCGAATCACACCAGTTGACCACCGACGGCAGCCGTGAGATAGTCTACGGACAGGCGGTACACCGCAACGAATTCGGCATCATGGAGGGTATCTTCTGGGATAACAGCGGCGAGGCTTTCGCCTTCTACCGCATGGACCAGTCGATGGTGACCGACTATCCGCAGGTGAACGTGTTTGCCCGCAGTGCCGGGTATGAGCCCGACAAATATCCCATGGCGGGCATGACCAGCCATCAGGTGACGGTGGGCATCTGTCATCTCGCCACCCGCTCGGTGACATATCTGAAGGCGGGCGACCCCACCGACCGTTATTTCACCAACATCGCCTGGAGTCCCGACAACAAGACCATCTATCTCTTCGAACTCAACCGCAAGCAGAACGACTGCCGCTTGGTGGGCTATGATGCCGAAACGGGCGAGAAGAAGGCAGAACTCTACCGCGAGACAAGCGACAAGTATGTAGAGCCCCTCCACCCCATCGTCTTCCTGCCCTGGAACAGCAACGAGTTTATCCTGCAGAGCCAGAAAGACGGCTTCAACCACCTATATATATATAATGTGAAGGGCGAACTGGTGAGACAACTCACCCACGGCGAGCACGTGGTGATGGAACTCTATGGTTTCAACACGAAGAAGAAGAGTGTGGTGGTGGCCACCAACGAGGAGAGCCCCATCCAGCGCAACCTCTTCGCCATCGATGTGGCAACTGGCCAATGCCGCACCCTCGACAACGGCAGGGGTGTTCACGATGCGATACTTTCCCCCTCGGGTGAACAGCTCATCGACCGTTACTCAGAGCCCGATGTGCCCCGCAGCATCCGGCTCACCAACACGGCCAACGGCAAGAGCCAGCATCTGCTCACCGCTCCCGACCCCTGGAAGGAGAAGGGTTTCCAGGTGCCCCAGTTTGAACTGGGTACCCTGAAGTCGGCCGACGGCCGCTATGACCTCTACTACCGCATGGTGAAACCCGCCGACTTCGACCCCACCAAGAAATATCCCACCATCGTCTATGTATACGGCGGTCCGCACGCCCACAACGTAGAGGCCTCCTGGCACTACTACAGCCGTTCGTGGGAGACCTATATGGCCCAGAAGGGCTATATCGTCTTCATCCTCGACAACAGGGGCAGCGAGAACCGTGGACGCGACTTCGAGCAGGCCACCTTCCACCGGCTGGGTCAGGAGGAGATGAAGGACCAGATGAAGGGTGTGGACTATCTCCGTTCGCTGCCCTACGTGGACAGCAGCCGTCTGGGCGTTCACGGATGGAGCTATGGCGGCTATATGACCATCTCGCTGATGACCAATTATCCCGATGTGTTCAAGGTGGGAGTGGCTGGCGGACCGGTCATCGACTGGTCGCTCTACGAGGTGATGTACGGCGAGCGCTACATGGGCACTCCCGAGGACAACAAGGAGGGCTACGAACTGACCTCGCTGCTGAAGCAGGCCCCTCATCTCAAGGGCAAACTGCAGATCATCATCGGTTACAACGACCCCACCGTGGTTCCCCAGCATGCCCTGCAGTTCCTCAACGCCTGCAGCGAGGCGGGCACCCAGCCCGACTTCTTTGCCTATCCCGGCGAGGGTCACAACATGATGGGTCACAAGAGTGTCCACCTGCATGAGCGCATCACCCAGTATTTCGAAGACTACCTGAAATAATCAGCAACAGGTATCAATCTTAAGTATTGGCAAACAAGCACCAAGCACTGGTAATCAAACACCAAGTATCAAGAATCAAGAATCAAGAATCAAGCATGATAATCACCATCCCCCTTCTCCGCCCACAGAGTAACTACTCCCCTCTCTTTTGGAGAGGGGTTGGGGGTGAGGCTTTTATTTTTCAATTATGAACATCTTACTATTAGGAAGCGGCGGCCGCGAGCACGCCCTGGCATGGAAGATTGCCCAAAGCGAGAGAGTGGACAAACTGTTTATCGCCCCCGGTAATGCCGGAACCTCGAACTGCGGCGAGAACGTAGACATGAAGGCTGATGACTTCGAGGCCATCAAGCGATTCTGCGTGGAGCAGTCGGTAGACATGGTGGTAGTGGGTCCCGAAGACCCATTGGTAAAAGGCATCTACGACGAGATGAAGATGGATGCCCGCACCGCCGACATCCCCGTTATCGGCCCCTCCAAGGCGGGTGCCGTGCTTGAAGGCTCCAAGGATTTCGCCAAAGCCTTCATGGAGCGCCACCAGATACCTACCGCCAAATACCGCACCTTCGACGGCAACTCCCTGAACGAGGGGCTTGCCTTCCTGGAGACGCTGCAGGCACCCTACGTGCTGAAGGCCGACGGCCTCTGTGCCGGCAAGGGTGTACTGATTCTGCCCACCCTCGACGAGGCCAAGCAGGAGCTGAAGGAGATGCTGGGCGGCATGTTCGGCAATGCCTCGGCTCGTGTGGTCATCGAGGAGTTCCTCAGCGGTATCGAGTGCTCCGTCTTCGTATTGACCGACGGACGCCACTATAAGATTCTGCCCGAGGCCAAAGACTACAAACGCATCGGCGAGCACGACACTGGTCTGAACACCGGCGGCATGGGCAGCGTATCGCCTGTACCCTTTGCCGACAAGGAGTGGATGGCCAAGGTGGAAGAGCGCATCATCAAGCCCACTGTCGACGGACTGGCAGAAGAGGGCATCGACTACAAGGGCTTCATCTTCTTCGGCCTCATCAACGTGAACGGCGAACCCATGGTGATCGAGTACAACTGCCGCATGGGCGACCCCGAGACCGAGAGTGTGATGCTCCGTCTGAAGAGCGACCTCGTAGACCTGCTCGAAGGAGTGGCCGAGGGCAACCTCGACACCCGTGCCATCAGTTTCGACGAGCGTGCAGCCGTCTGCGTGATGCTGGTGAGCGGCGGCTATCCCCAAGCCTATAAGAAGGGCTATCCCATCAGCGGTCTTGACCAGGTGGAGGGCAGCATCGTCTTCCACGCAGGCACCGCCCTCAAGGAGGGTCAGGTGGTGACCAACGGAGGACGCGTGATTGCGGTCAGCTCCTACGGCAAGGACAAAGCCGAGGCACTGCAGAAATCCTTTGAGGAAGCCCAGAAAATACAGTTCACCGACCGTTACTTCAGAAGAGATATCGGCCAGGACCTTTAATCCGAGCGGACAGACTGCTCACGCATTGAAGAATCCTACCCAACCATTAGCAAGGGAGCCTGCCTGTGGCAGACTCCCTATATCCCATTCATGAAAAGACTGCAGAACAAGATATCCGAGAGCCGCACGGCTCTTCCCTTCACATCCATCTATGCCACCCTGATATGGATAGCTGCCGGACTGCTCTCTCAGCAGTGGTGGCCCCAGTTTGCATGTTTTCTGCTCTCCACCTACCTCATGGTAGAGCTCAACAACAACAACATGCTCATCCGTATCTATAGCCGCATGGTCTCGTGTGCCTTCCTGATGCTGAGCACGGCAGCCTCGTTCATGTTCGACTCCCTGGACGGACAACTCACCACCCTGTGCAGCCTCTGCTCCCTCACGTTCCTGTTCAAATCCTATCAGGACAAGGCCTCAGCGCCCGCCATCTTCACCTGCTTCTTCTGCGTGGGTGTGGCATCGATGCTTGCCATCCACGTGCTGATCTATGTACCGGTGATGTGGCTGAGCATGTTCTTTTTTATCCAGTCCTTGAGTTTCCGCACACTGGGAGCCTCCATCCTGGGCATCCTGGCCCCCTACTGGTTTATAATGCCCTTCATGGTCATCAACAACCGGTTTGGACCGTTCCTGCAACATATAAGCGAAATAACCAAGATGGGCGACCTGTTCGACTTCAGCAGCGTCACGCTCTCCCAATGGCTCATCCTGGCCTTGGTGGTCATCGTGGCCGCCATCGGCACCCTCCATTATCTGGCATCCAGCTACAAAGACAAGTTTCGCACCCGCCAACTCTACGGCTGCTTCATCACCATCGACATCTTCACCCTGCTGTACTTTATCCTGCAGCCTCAACATGTTGAGACCTGCCTTCAGGTGCTCATTGTCAACAGCAGTCCGCTCATCGCCCACTTCATCGCCCTCACCCGGTCGCGGTTCACGAACGTGGTCTTCATCATCCTGTTGGTGCTCACCTTTGCACTGACGGTCTTCAACCTTCTTCCAAACCATTTGATAACGTTATGATTGATTTGATTGTCAGTTTTCTCATCGACTATGGCTACATGGGTATGCTCATGGCTGCATTTCTTGCCGGCAGCTTCTTCCCCTTCAGCAGCGAGGCTGTGATGGTTGGTCTGATGGCAGCCGGCCTCGATGGAGGCCAACTGTGCATCTATGCCACCATCGGCAATGTGCTGGGCGGCATGTTCAACTATGGAGTTGGCCGCATGGGAAAGACTGAATGGATTGAAAAATACCTTCATGTGAAAAAGAAAGATCTGGACAAGGCCGAACGCTTCATGGCCGGACGCGGTGCCTGGATGGGGTTCTTCGGCTTCCTGCCCCTGCTGGGCAGCGCCATCACCATCATGCTGGGCCTCATGCGCGCCAACTTGCTCATCTCCTTCATCAGCATCACCATCGGCAAGGCCTTGCGCTATGTCCTGCTGGCCTTCGGCATGGGACTGCTCACCGGCTGTACCGCCCCCCACGAGGAGCTTCGGCCGCAAGTGACCGTCAGCATCGAACCGCTGCGCTATTTCGCCGAACAGATTGGTGGTGACCGGATTGTGGTGCAGACACTCGTGCCCAAGGGAAGCAGTCCGGAAACCTTTGAACCTACAGCCCAGCAGATGACAAGACTCAACGAGAGCCAGCTCTTCATCGAAGTGGGAGAGCTGGGATTTGAACGTACGTGGAACAAAAGGCTCCGCGCCCATGCTCCCCATCTCATCTCCATCGAGGCTTCACAGGGCATTGAGACCGTCTACTCCGAAGGAGGCGAACCCGACCCCCACACCTGGACCTCACCCGACAACGCCCTCGTCATCGCCCAGAACATCTGCAAGGCTCTCAACACCATCAGTTCCAAAGATTCTGCCTATTTCAAACAGAATCTTTACCAACTGACACTACGTTTGCAGCAGATGGACCAGCAGACCAGGCAGCGTATTGAGCAGGCCACGAAACGCAACGGCGGCAAACAACCCTCGTTCATTATCTATCATCCCTCACTCACCTACTATGCCCACCGATATGGCCTGCGCCAACTGGCCTTGGAGGAAAACGGGCGCGAACCCTCGGCACGTACCATCCGCAACCTGATAGACGAGGCCCGGGCACATGGTGCGAATATCTTTTTCGTACAAAAGGAGTTTTCCGACCGCAATGCGCTCAGCGTCAGTCAGGAAACGGGGGTGAGAGTGGTTGAAATCAATCCGCTGAGCTATGAGTGGATGAAAGAGATGAACCGTATCACCAACGAGATTTGCAAACCCTGACCACATGGAGCAAAGAACACTTTTCCAAGACCAGCATGAACTGCAGATTGAGCTGAGCCATGTCACCGCAGGATATCAGGGCAAGGTGCAGATACACGACGTGTCACTGCAGGTGAAACGCAACGATTTTGTGGGAATCTGTGGGCCTAATGGCGGTGGCAAGACCACTTTGCTCCGTGTGATGATTGGACTGCTGAAACCCATGCACGGCCACGTCCGCTACTTCAAGGACGGACAAGAGGTGGACCAGCTCAAGATGGGTTATCTGCCCCAATATAGTGAGATTGACCGCGACTTCCCCATCACAGTACGCGAGGTGGTGGCAAGCGGACTGCTCAAATCCAGCCTCTTCCAGCTCAGGGAAAGCGCATCGGAAACAGAGGCCATCAACAGCATGCTCAGCTATCTCCATCTGGAAGACAAGGCACAACAGAGCATCCGCTGCCTCAGTGGCGGCGAACTGCAGCGCACGCTCATGGCCAGGGCCTTGGTGAACCAGCCCGACATCCTGCTGCTCGACGAGCCCACCACGTATATTGACAGCAAAACCGAACTGCAGATGCACAAGATGCTTGAAGAACTGGACGGCCAACGCACCATCATCATGGTGAGCCACGACCGTCACTATATCGAGGAACATGCCCGGATGGTTGTCCACATGGAGCAAACAGCCAAGTTATCCTCTCATTCTCACGGCTGCTGCTATTGTCCGGAACACGGATGATGGGAAAATGGGCGTTAAAAAAAACGAAATGTGTGATTAGGTCATCTATTTGTAGTACCTTTGCAGGAAGGAAACCAAAAGCGCAGTGATTGCAGCTGAACGAAAACAATAACAAAAAAAAACAATAACAAAAAAACAATATCTCAACCAAGCATGAAACAATTCAAACTGGTAGACAATATCCTCGGCTGGCTCGCCTTTGCCATCGCCGCCGTGGTATATTGCTCGACAATCGAACCGACAGCCAGCTTCTGGGACTGTCCTGAATTTATCACCACGGGGTATAAACTGGAGATTGGACACCCACCCGGTGCGCCCTTCTTCATGCTGACAGCCAACCTGTTCTCGCAGTTTGTCAGCGATCCCTCTGAGGTGGCACGCATGGTGAACACCATGAGCGCCCTGCTCTCGGCCGTCACCATCCTCTTCCTCTTCTGGACCATATCGCATCTGGTGCGCCGTCTGCTCATCAACGACTGGAAGGAACTGACACTGGGCAAGACCATCGCCATCGAGGCATCGGCCATGGTGGGTGCCCTCATCTACACCTTCAGCGACACCTTCTGGTTCAGCGCCGTCGAGGGTGAGGTGTATGCCTACTCCTCGGCCTTCACAGCCGTCGTGTTCTGGCTGATACTCAAATGGGAAGACCACGCCGACGAGCCGCACAGCGACCGCTGGCTGGTGCTCATCATGTATATGACCGGCCTCTCCATCGGTGTCCACCTGCTCAACCTGCTGTGTGTACCCGCCATCGTGCTGGTCTACTACTACCGCAAGTTCCCCCATCAGAGCGGCAATGCCGACCTGCGCGGATCGCTGTGGGCCCTCGCCATCTCGGTGGTGATTCTCGCCGCCGTGCTCTATGGTGTCGTTCCCGGCATCGTACAGGTGGGCGGGTGGTTTGAGCTGTTCTTCGTCAACGTACTGGGTTGTCCGTTCAACACGGGCGAGATTGTCTATATCTTCCTCCTGATTGCCGTCATCATCTGGGCCATTTGGGAGACCTACCAGAACAACGGCAAGCGCGGTAACCTGGCCTTCCTCGCCTCCATCGCCTTGCTCGGCATCCCCTTCTATGGCCATGGCACCAGTTCGGTCATCATCGGCATCGTGGTGCTCGCCATCCTGTGGTGGATCCTGCAGCGCAAACTCGATGGTAAACCGCTGGTGAGTGCCCGCGTGAAGAACACCTCGCTGCTCTGCATGCTGATGCTCATGATCGGTTATTCCACTTACGCCGTCATCGTCATCCGTTCGTCGGCCAACCCGCCCATGGACCAGAACTCTCCTGAGGACATCTTCACCTTGGGCGAATATCTTGGACGTGAACAGTATGGCCAGCGCCCCTTGTTCTACGGGCAGGCCTATACTTCTCAGGTGGCCCTGGAGAAAGAGGGCGGCATGTGCCGTCCGTCGATGAAGAAGGGAGCCCCCGTCTATCAACGCAAAGACAAGAGCAGTGCCGACGAGAAAGACTCCTACTTCGTTGTGCGCACCAAGGACGAATACAAGTATGCCCAAAACATGCTCTTCCCCCGTATGTACAGCAGCGACCATGCCAAGGCCTACGAGAGCTGGATGGGTGGTGTGGATGGCAACGAGGTAGCCTACGACCGCTGTGGAGAGAACGTATATGTGAAGGTGCCCACCCAGTTGGAGAACCTCCGCTTCTTCCTCTCCTACCAGTGCAACTTCATGTACTGGCGTTATTTCATGTGGAACTTCGCCGGCCGTCAGAACGACCTGCAGGGCAACGGCGAACTGGAGCACGGCAACTGGCTTACCGGTTTCGACTGGTTTGACAACTGGCGACTGGGCGACCAGAGCAAACTGCCCGACGAGCTGAAGCAGAACAAGGGCCACAACGTGTTCTACTGTCTGCCCCTGCTGCTCGGCCTCATCGGTCTCTTCTGGCAGGCCATGCGACGCGGACAGAAGGGCATCCGCCAGTTCTGGGTGGTGTTCTTCCTCTTCTTCATGACGGGTCTGGCCATCGTCATCTACCTGAACCAGACCCCCATGCAGCCCCGTGAACGCGACTATGCCTACGCTGGTTCCTTCTACGCCTTCGCCATCTGGTGCGGTATGGGTGTGGCAGCCCTGGCCGAGATGCTGTGGAGCAAACTCAAGGGCAAGGAAACGGCTGTGGCAGCCCTCGTGGGTGTGGCAGCCCTGCTGGTGCCTGTACAGATGGCCTCACAGACCTGGGACGACCACGACCGCAGCGGACGCTACACCTGCCGTGACTTCGGCCAGAACTATCTGATGTCATTGCAGGCAGAGGGCAACCCCATCATCTTCACCAACGGTGACAACGACACCTTCCCGCTCTGGTATAACCAGGATACCGAAGGCGTGCGCACCGATGCCCGCGTCTGCAACCTCAGTTATCTGCAGACCGACTGGTATATCGACCAGATGCGCCGCCCGGCCTACGACTCTCCCTCGGTGCCCATCAGCTGGAGCCGACTGGAATACTGCTCGGGCACACATGAGTATGTGCGCGTGATGCCCCAACTCAAGGAGGTGGTGAAGCAGATGTATGCCGACTATCCCGATGAAGCCCGCAAACTCTTCGGCGAGAATCCTTTCGAACTGAAGAATGTGCTGAAACTTTGGGTACGCAACCAACTCTCTACCGAACAGCGCGAGGTGCTCAAAGCCCTGGTAGGCGATGCGGCCGACGGCATCTGTGTCATCCCCACGGATACGCTCTACATGAGTATCGACAAGGAAGCCGTGAAGAAGAGCGGAATGCTTCTGGCCACTGACTCCATCCCCGACCATATGGTGATCTCGCTCGAAGGCAAATATGCCCTCTACAAGGGTGACCTGATGATGCTCGAGATGATTCAGCAATGCAACTGGACACGCCCCATCTATGTGGCGATGACCGTGAGCGAGTCGAACTATATGAACCTCGGCGACAACTTCATCCAGGAAGGTCTCGTCAACCGCATCACACCGTTCACTACCAATGTCGACGGCAATGCACTGCCAGGCATGAAGACGCTCGACACCAAGCGCAGTTACGACTGCCTGATGAAGAAGTTCAAGTTTGGCGGGTTGGAAACTCCAGGCCTCTATCTCGACGAGACGGTGATGCGCATGTGCTATACCCACCGCCGCATCTTCATGCAGTTGGCTCTCACCCTCATCCAGGAGGGCCAAAAGGAGAAAGCGGCCGAGGTGCTCGCCTATGCCGACAAGCATATCCCTTACTACAATGTGCCTGTAGACTATTTCGGATCGCTCGACGAGGCCCGTGCCTACTACCAGCTGGGCATGAACGACAAGGCGATGAAGTTGCTCAAGGCACTCTGGACCAAGTCGGAACAGTATCTCAACTGGTATCTCAACCTCGACGGATTCCGCTTCCGCAGCGCACAAACCGACTGCGTCCGCCACTTCTACATCATGCAGCAAGTGAACATGCTTGGTGCCGCCATCGATGACGCTTGGGCATCCAAGAACATCGAGAAGCTGAGTTCACTCACCTCCATCTATGCGGGCAAGGGTGGCCAGTTCCCCAACTGATCACTTTACCCAAGGCGGGATGATAACGTCACCACTGATGACAGCTGTCGGGCTTCACAAGAAGCCTGACACTGTCATCATTAAACATAAGAAATCCTTATAACCTTTGCGATATGATTATCGAACAACCGGCCGTCTGGCTACGCTGGCTTTACCCCAGAGCCTTGTGGCGCATGGACAAACACGAGAAAGCCGTCTACCTCACCTTCGATGACGGTCCGATTCCCGAAGCCACTCCTTTTATCCTGAAAGTGCTGGAGGAACAAGGGGTGAAGGCCACTTTCTTCATGGTGGGCGACAACGTGCGCAAACATCCCGAACTCTATGAGCAGGTGGTGGCAGCCGGACACCGCATCGGCAACCATACCTTCAATCATATCGGTGGGTTCAAACACTCCATCAGCCACTATTGCGAGAATGCCGACAAGGCCAACGAACTGCTCCATACCAACCTCTTTCGTCCACCGCACGGATGGATGCGGCCCGACCAGTATTTCTGGCTGAGCCGGCGTTACCGCATCGTGATGTGGGACTTGGTGACCCGCGACTACTCCAAATGGATGACGGCCCAGGGGGTGCTCAACAATGTGAGACGCTATACCCGCAATGGTTCCATCATCACCTTCCACGATTCCCTCAAAAGTATCGACAAACTCCATTTCGCGCTGCCCGAAGCCATCAAGTGGCTGAAGAAGAATGGCTACGAGTTCAAGGTTTTCGACTGACGATTGTTCCCAAACCCATTCTTGTTATTGAATTGACAATTGATTCGTGATGGCAAAGGTGTCTTCCATCACCTGCATCCTGTCTTTTTCTTACTTCGTCGTTTTACCGGCTCTTTTCACCTCGTGCAAGATTCCCCCTTTCTTGTCAATCATATAAAGCGCCAACTGCTGTTTGGTGGCACTCACCACTGAGAATCCTTCTTCGGGAGAGCAAAAGATGGTGCCCTCTGTCGGGTTCACTTTTCTTGCGAGCGAAGCCGATGAGTTGACCACAAAGTCGATGCCGTCATTTCCCCTGCGAATATGTTGGAAGTTGTGGATATGTCCAGACACATACATGTCTACTTTCTCCTTGTATTTCCGCAGGATAGGCAGCAGTGCCTTTTGCATGTCGGTCTGCTCGTCCAGACTCTTTTTCGTATCGGCATACATGGGGTGGTGACCAACCACTATCACCCAGTCTTCCTTTGCTTCGCTGAGTGTCTGGTCTACCCATTTCAGTTGTGCCTCCGCATTCTGTGCGTCCACGTCAGGGTAGGTACTATTATGATGGTATTTGTTGATGAGAGGGGTTGTGTCGATGAGAATCATCCTGATGGTCACCCCATTGTCTTCATACACCTTCGTATAATATCTGCCTTCCATTTCCCATCTGCGCGACACGTTACGATAGTCAATCACAGCCTGCGTATTGCCTCGGTATTCATGATTGCCGAGCACTGGATTCCAGGCTATCATCAGTTCGGGATGCGCATAGATGAGTTCATAGTTGGTCATCCACAACGGATCCTGAGTAGAGACGACACCATCGAAATGATGAATATCACCAGCTGCCACTACTGCTTCAGGACCGATTTCTTCTGCCATAAGTCCCATGAGTTCAGCAATGGGTTTTTGTTCGTAATACCCGTTTCGTCCCAGATCGTTGGCTATGAATACGCTCACATCCCCTTTCATGGATTTCCATTGTTCGGGAGTTTGTGCGTTTACACTAAAGTGGAAGAATAATGAAGCGGTTACCACTAAAAGGGTAATCAGCATGTTGCGCTTAGCGCATTGAATGTTGGTTGTCAAGTTCATAATCATTATTAGTTATTTTTCGGCCGCAAAAGTAGCCACCGCTGATTACAAACTTAAAACAAGAATGTGAAGAAACCATCACAAAGTTGTGACAAATATGTTTCCGCAATTACAGATTATATGCCGCTCCCTCTGATAATGAGAGGATTAACATCACGCTATATCAGTTCACAACTGAATACGGCAATCAGTTCACAACTGAATACGGCAATCAGTTCACAACTGAATACGGCAATCAGTTCACAACTGAA
>JAEDMP010000061.1 GCA_016302965.1 Bacteroidaceae bacterium | reverse complement strand
CATAATATGCAAATTGTCTTGTTACAGGCACAAAGGTAAGAAATTATTTTGGAATACAGCATATTTATTTAAAAATGTACAAATAAATTTGCGAATAAGGCAAATATTTATGGGAAACAGCTCCATGTGTGAAATAGCAGTAACAATTCCACCTTTAAATAAGCTTCCTTCGGATAGCATTACATACCAAGAGGGCTGACTCCCAACGGAGTCAGCCCTCTTGCTGTGTAATGGATGACAGGATTGGTATCTTATTGCTTCAAGGGAATCATCTTTCTGCCATTGGTGAACAACTTCTTGCCTCGGGTGATGACGATGCCTTGGTAGCCGTCCTGAATACGCTGGCCGGCAAGGTTGTAGGTCGGTGCCTGCTGCAAGGCTTCTGCAGCGGGAATCTCGGCGATGCCGTCAGCCGTCGGGTTGCTCACCGTCACATTGTCGAGGTAGATGACCTCCTGATAGCCGCCAGTGGTTCCGAAGAAGCCCACTGATACATAGTTGGAGTGGCGGTAGCTGTCGAGGTTGACCACATGTTCCTTCCAGCCTGTTTCTTCTGCGCCGCTCACCTTGAACTTGGCCAGGCTGACGGTTTCGTAAGGCGCATCATCGGCAGAGACAATCACCTGCACGTAGGCGGGGTTGGTAGTCTTCTGCTCATAGTGGTAGGCCCAGAAACTCAGCTGGTTGCCCGTGCTCTCGTTGAGGCGCATCTTGGGAGAAGCGAGGATGGCTCCCGAAACGGCATCCTGATAGCCATTGTAGATATAGGCGCAACCGCCATCCTCATCCTGCGGACCGGCACACTGGTTGTAAGTACCGCCAGTGGGATTGTCGAGTCCGGCCGAGGTGGCTCCCTGAACAACAGGCACTGCCTGCCAAAGGGTGGTGGTGACGGTGGCATTGGCGAACGACTCGTGGAAGGGCAGGTCGTAGAGCTGGCCAATCACGATGGCCGATGCCAGTGCATTGCCCTCACCCTCGGTAGCCATGGTAGCCGATACGGCGTAGTAAACCAGTTCCTGGGGACCCATTTCGCGCTCGATGGTATAGGTGGTGGAGGTGAGCTGGTCTTCAATCAGGGTGCGGCTGTCGTTGGCGATGTCGTAGCGATAGACGCTGTAAGTCAGTTCATCGTTGATCATCACGCCACCATTGGCACCTGTCGAGGGTGCATCCCAACTGATGACTACGTCCTTGTTGTCCTGGCTGCCGCGCAACTTCAGGTTCTCAACCAGTCCGGGTACGTCGCGACCCACAAATAGCGTGTCGCGGAACAGTTCGCTCCTGCCATGCTGGTTTTCGCAGTAGATGGTATAATAGTTCAATCCCTTCTGGGCGTTCTCGTCCGTCCATTCCACCTTTGCTCCAGCCTTGGCTTTGCCGGTGTAGGCAAGACTGTTGGCCTCGCGTCCGCGGAATACCTTGACGGTCATTTCCTCATTCGGGTCAAGCGTCTCCTCATAGTAGTTGACGGCGGGCGTGACAAACGACAGGTTGGCTATCAACTGGCCGCTTCGGTCGGCTTCACTCTTGTAGTGGGTGATGGTAAACGGTGCCAGTGCCGAGGTGCGGTAGGTGAGTGACACATTGTCGAGCCAGGCACTGATATAGGCGTATTTCTCTATGCTATGGGCATTGATGCCCAGGTGATATTTGCCCGTTTCACGGTTGACGAAGAACAGTTCTTCACTCTGTTGGGTGAGACTGGTGGCGAGCGATGCCAGATGTTTGTCCATCTGGTCGGCAGCAGCCCCGGTTCCCTGATACAGGTCGTATTTTACGGCACCGTTGCCCGGGTCATAGAACTGTCCGTCGTAATTCAGCGTATAAACGGCATCCTTCTCCATCCTGAACTGGGGAGAATAGAGCCAGAGGTTCACATCTCCTGCGGTCATGGTATAGTAATAGAGTTCGAAGAAGCGGCCATGGGTGTTGGTGTTCTCTTTCCATGCCCAACCATACCAACCGTTGGGGTCGTCGATGCCAAAGGCTTCCGCAGTCCACAATCTGGCATAGCGCTCATCCTCGAAGTCGGTGAAATAGGGGGCTGCATAGATACCGATAAACTGCTCAATGGTGAGGGGCTCACCGCTTCCGTGGGCATTCTCGGCGGTTACGGTATAGCTGTGCAAACCTACGGATGGAACGGTTTCGTCGGTCCAGCTGAGTACGGCTCCTGCTGCAGGAGCCTCAAAGCTCTTCAGCACCGTGGGGTCATCATCACGGGTGATGGTCACCCGGGTCAGTGCAGCTACCGCCTCGTCGTTGAGGTTGAGGGTAGGTGTGGTGAAGCGGATGGTGGCTTTCAGCGCATCGTTGGCGTCGGGGGTGACAGTCATCCCGGATGCCTGTGCCGGTGCCAGCGTGTTGCCCACCAGACTGACGCCAAAGTTGCGGATCATCATCAGAGAGGCCTCAGAATCCTTCTTCGAGCAGTAGCGCACGGCCACGTGATATTCGGCCGTCTCATCGATGATGAAGTCGGTCGTATAATAGTCGAAGTCACTGGCGATGCGGGTGAAGTCGCGCTCGCTTTTTACGAGGTGGAACGAACTGAGATCTTCAGGATTGGTGCCTACCAGGATATCGAAGTCTTCGGGATATTGTTTGGTAAAGATTTTCATCTCCATGGCAAAGCGGTATTTCTTGCCGCTCTCCATTGTGATGGCAGGCGAGATGAGCCAGTCGTCGGCATCCGCCTTTTTCATATAGTCTAAACGCACCTCGGTGGTATAGCCTTGTTGCCATGTGTTGCCGTCGCCGTCATGGTCTACGACGGTGAAATAGTCTTTTAGCGTAATCGGGTCGGCAAACTCCTGCTTATAGGGCACGGTGAAGGCATCGCCGCAGAGAATATGGTTCGATTCGGTCAGAGCGCTCACGTGGTTGCGGTTGACGGCATATACCTGATAGTAATAGAGGTGCATGTCGTTGGGGGTTGGTTCCTCGAAGTTGCACTCCTTGAGTCCCGTCGCAACCACTACGCTGTCGGGCATCCTCTGCACGGTGTAGCTGAGCGCGTCGGCATCCACAAAGCCCCGGTTCACACCGGCATTGGCACCGGTGGCGGCGGCTGTCCAGGTCAGTTTGTTCTTGCCTTCGGCCTGTTCAAAGCAGACGGTATCGACTGCTACGGGGGTGTCGTAACCGGCATACTGGTAAATCTGACGGAGGGGGGAGAAGCCTGCTTCATTGTCGGTGGTGATGGCGATATAGTGGTTTCCCTCGTCCAGACTCACGGGAATTGTGACGGAGCCACTGCCCGCAGCCACGCTCTCGCCTTTGAGGTTCTCACCGTCGAGCCATACGTTGAGGTTCAGGTCGCCCGTAAGCGTACTGCCACCGTAGGTCTTTGAGGGCAGGGTGAAACTGATGTTGCCGTTGAGCGATCCGTTGGCCTCATATTTCAGTTGGGGACGTCCCACGGCGGCGGGAGCCTCGTCGGGTGCTTCCGCAGAGGTGATATAGAGCGAGACAAACTGTTCGTTATTCTTGAAGCGTGCCACCCGTTGGGTCTCGGCGGTGGCAGGATTGACGAGCAACAGTTCACTGCCCTCGCTGGTTTGGGCCGCCCACAGGAACTGGCCGGTCTTGCCGTCGTAAGTCATGGCCTGGTTGTACAGGCCGACGCTCACTCCCGTATTTCCCACCAAGGAACTGCGGCCGTTCTTCTTGTTCAGTGTATAGAGGTCGCCTGCCGAGTCAATATAGTAGAACTGACCGCCGGGGGTGGCTGCCAGCGTCATCACCTGGGTGTTGCCACGGTAGTTGGCTATCTGCTCGAACTCGGCGGTGGCGGTGTTGATGCGCACCCAATTCAGCCCCGAGAGGTCTTCCTTGTACTGGAATCCGTAGAACTGGTCATCGGTGGGGTCGTAGGCCATGGTTGAGGCAACCAATGAGTAGGTGCCTTTGTCAGGGTCGACGATGATGTTCGAGGTCTCTTTCCAGTTTTTCGTGTCAATCAGAACATTTCGGGTGCCGTTGATGATCCCCATCACATTCATCACGTAGATGCCATAGTGGCGGTCGCGTCCCCAAGCAGCCGACATGAAGTTGTAGTTCATATCAGAGATACATGCTTGCGGATCCGGGGTTTCGCTCAGCGTGAATGAATAGATGCCGTAGGGCACTTGTGTGATGGAACAGTCGGCCCATTGGAGGCTGTTGATCATGGCACCGTAGATGGTGCGGCCATCCAGCAGCGAGGCGTCCGCGTTGGGGACACTCTGTTTCATGACGGTGCTGCGGGGTGCGGATTCATCCACTTTCACCTGTGTGCTGTGGGTGCCGGGTGCCTTGGCGATGCCGGCTGGTTTGGCAAATGCGACGGGTGTCGTTGCCAGGCGCTGTCCGGGCAGGCGTGGTGCGCCCGGGTTCTGTGCCCAAAGGGCGACGCTCATCAGGAGCGTCATGGATAGGGTTAGAATTTTCATGGGGTTATTTGTTGATCATTAATTTTCCGTTGCGGATTATCAGTCCTCGTGCATCACTGCCAGTGCGCTGTCCCGAGAGACGGAAGCTGGGCTGCTCAGCCGTCTTCTCCTGTTGAACCTCGCGGATGCCATCGGCAGTGCCAAAGGTAAAGTAGATGGAAGAAAGTTCGTCGTTGAGGAAGAAAATATTGCTTCCGTCGTTGTTGAAAGCCAGACGGGCGCGGTAGGTTGCTCCCTCTACGGCATTCTCGAAACTGCCCTGCATCACGATGGTGGCTGTCTGTCCGTTTTCCACCAAGACATATTCGGGGAAGAGGCAGCCTGCCATCTTGTTGTCGGTCGTATATATATAGGTATAGAGCAGTCCGCCGCAGAGGCCGTTGTTCACTGAGATTTTCGCCTCGGCAGTGAACGCGTGGCGGTCGGCCTTCACGATGCGCAGTGCTTCGGTGGAGTAGGGCGTACCCATCTCGGCCGTTTCCTTCACGTTCACGGTCTGTCGGGCGCTGATGAGGGTGCCGTCATCATCTACGATGCAGAGTGTATACTCACCTGCTTCCACCTGATAGGCATCGGTGAAACGGATGCTGGTCTCCTCGTCCGGCAGCAGGTCGATGATATAGTTCTTGGTAGTGGCGACGATGCTGTTTTGGGCATTGCGCAACTGCACTTTGATTTCGCCGTGATACTCCACGTCGCCTGTATTCTTCACTTGGGTGGTGATGAGGGTAGGCACCCCGCTGTAGATGGTCTCGGGCAGTTCGGTTCCACAGGCTTTCAGACAGAAGTAGTCGGGCGCTTCGAAAAGAATCTGCGATTCGGTGGCGGTGACACGCAAAATGTTCGGATAGCCGATGTAATGGTCGCGCACAGGCTGCCACGCTCCCGTTCCTCCGCTTGTTCGGCATACGGGACGAAGTGTATAGGAACCGGGTGTCAGATGCCCCAGACTGATGCTGCCGAAGGAAGGTCCGTAAGCCGACTCCTCCATGTCGAGCGTTTGGGTTTTCGGTCCCTCAAACAGGGCTATGCTGTTGCCCTGGTCATCCACCAGTTCGACACCATAGTCGAAGGTACTCTTCTGCCAGCCATGGTTCTTCACCTTGCCCGACAGTTTGACGGTCACCTCGCCGCCTTGGCTGATTTTGCTCTTCGAGGTGGTGAGTCCTTCCGTGGAAGCCAGTTCCACGGCATCATCGTTGTGTTCACCTTCGATGCGGGGGCGGATGCCGGTGATGATACGTTGTGAATAGTTGAAGCCGCCGTCACTGCCGCCGATGCCTTGTGAGGCAGGGGTGAGTGCCGAGGTATTGAAGTAGCCGTTGCTCATGCCGCCCCATCCCCAGTTCACGTGGATGAGTCCGTTTTCGTCCATTCCATCGAACACGTAGGCATGACCTCCCGAAGATGACTTTCCATAGGCCAGTACGGGTCGCCCTGCTGCCAGCTCGTCGTGGATGATGCGGAGCCATTCGTTGGTGGGGTAGTGTTCGCGCTTGCGGTAGGCCATGGAGTGGTCATAGCGGAAATAAGAGCTGAGGGCCTTGGGAACGATGGTGTCAGAGGCTCCGCTCTGCGAGTAGTAGACCATATCGACGGCTACGCCGCAATGGAGCATCAGTTCTGCCACTGCATCACAGCTTTCGTCACTGCTCGTAGCGGTGTAATGGGGCAGCATGGCATCCCATCGGTAGGTAGTTTCACCGAAGTTGGCGCTGAGGGTGTTGCCGGAGAGAATGGCTGGTGCATAGCTGTGGCTGCCTTCTCCTTGTTTGGGCCATTGGTGGTAGTACATCACCTGTGCCATCGCTGTGGCGACGCAGCCTGTGGGCGACGTCTTTCCCAACTCATATTGTGGGCAGTCGTTGTTGAAAGGTGCATCCTGGTTCCAGCTGATTTCGCCCAGCAGGGGGAAGACCGCTGTGGTGCTGAAGGCTTTCTCTACCGAAGCCTTCCCGGAGGTGGTGGTGGTGGGTTGTGCTGCCAGAGCGTGCATCCACTCTATCAGGGCAGGAGCGGCAGTGGCAGGGTCAAAGTGGTGCTTGTCGTTGTATCCCACGAGGTTTTCGCCGGCCTTGATTACAAAGCCGCCTCCGTCCAGATTACGTACTTCAACCCTGTTGTAGGAGGGATGGAGCTGGAGGGAATACACCGTTTTTCCCGATTTCATCCAATCAAAACCGGGTATGCTACCCGCTAAAGCAGGCAGCATACCCGAAAGGGTCATCAATGATAATACAATCTTTTTCATGTGACCAAGTGTCAGTGCATTTTTATTTGTTGATATACTTCTTGTTGTTCAGGATCACCAGCCCCTTGGTGTTCGGAGCTACGCGCTGGCCAGCCAGATTGTAGGCAACCTTCTTTGCCTGGTCGCTGCTCACTTCGTTGATGCCTGTTGCGGCGTTCGGGTCGATGGTGAAGGTGACGCGTTGGGGTGTGCTGCTGGTGATGCCATCGCTCAGATAGAAGCTCCAGTTGGTGATGTCGATATAGTATTCGCCGGCCTCGGTATACTCCTTGTCGAGCGTGATGGTACATTGGTTGCCTTCAATCTTCACGTTCGAGGTATAGCCTTGGTAGTCATCCCAGGCCTGTTCGGGGTTCACCTTGTAGAGGGAGAAGCCCAGATACTGGTTTTGGGCAAAGATGGCGGTCTCGTTGATATAGGTGATGGTCACCTCGCTGAGGGCGGCAACGGGTACGGAGGGGGTCACCTCAATCTTGTCGACACCATTGCCTGTGGCCGTGTAGTGGAACTCGGCGGCGGCGTTGAAGCTGTGCTCATCCTCGCCCATGAGGAAGACGCCGGCAGGGAATACCATCGTATAGTCGCCAGCCTCGATGGCTGCGCTGGAGAGCGAGAAGGTGAAGCTGTTGGTGCTTCCTTCTACCGCTGTGAAGTTGTTGGCTGTGGCCACTTGGCTGTTGCCGATGCCGCCATAGCCGTTGTCCGTCAGTTCGGCACCCTTGTAGAGGTAGACGGTCTTGTTGTTCAGATAAGTGTTCAGTTTGACAACCGTCTCTGTGGGGAAGCTGACGGTGAAATGCTGGATTTTGTCGAGTACGGCCTGGTTGGCGGGGTCGAGCACGGGCTCTGCCAGTTCGGGAGCCGTAAACTCGATGGTAGCGGTCACCTCCTGGTTGAAACCGGTGCCTACGGTGAAGGAGTTCCTGTTAAGGGTGATGACATAGGTTCCGTCTTCGATGGCCATGCCGCTGAAATGGGCGCAGTAGGTCTTGCTGTCCATCATCTCAATGGAGGAAGAGCCGTATGCTCCACCTACGCTGATGCTGGTGCCGTCTTCTTTGATGCGGCTCAAGCTTACCTGGGCACCGCTGTTCATGGTCACATCGTCATTGTCGGGGAACTGGATGAGCACCTGGTTGAGCATGTTCACCTTGCTGCCGTCAGCGGGTGTCAGCACGATGTTGACGGGTTCGGGCTCCACGATGTCAAACTCCACCATGAAGGGAGAACAGGGCTCTTGGGCCTCGCCCAGCAACAGGCAACCTTCGGGGAAAGCCATATAGTAGTGGCCGGGATCGATGAGTTTGCTGTACTGGTTCTTGTAGCTGATGACATTGCCTTTAGCAGTGATGTTGTAGTTCATCGAGAAAGAAGCCACCTGATTGTCCTGACCCTCCTTCATGATATAGATGTTGGGCATGAGGTCGGGGTTCTTGCTGATAGAGTCGTAATCCGGGAAGGTGACCGAGAACGCGTCGAAAGCGCTGATGGCCTCTGCGGGGGTCACGCTGGTTTGGGTCAGTCCGCCACCGCTGACATTATACTTGAAGGTTCCGCCAGGCAGATACACCGTCGACCAGTCGCTGGTATTGGTGTATTTGATGAGGCTGTCAGGAATGGTCACGGTATATTCGCCTGCTTGGGAGGCTATGCGTGCCAGGCGCAGGGTGTATTTGTCAGGTCCAATCTGATAGTTGAATTCGGGAATCAGCACCGTCCTGAAACCGTCGGGACCTTCGATGGTGGCAGGTTTTGCCCCGTATACATTGTTGAGGGTGGTACCGGCAGGATAATGATAGATAAGGGTAGAGAGCCATTTCACCTCGCCGGGTTCGGGAGTCAGCGTCGCCTGCTTCTCCTCGCCGATGGTATAGTTGAGGGTGAATGCCCCTACATCCTGGCCGTCGGCGGTGATGGCGCCTGCAGGCACCTGGATGGTGTAGTTGGCTTCTTCGGTAAGCTTGTTGAAGGTCAGTTTCATCTGATTCTCGGTTTCACCGTATTCGATGGTCACACCGGCATTGTAGTCCTTGTCGGAGGTGATGGTCGCGTCGGCAGCCTTGGCACCCAAATCAGTGGTGCTGGCCTGGTTGAAGGTGAGCACGACTTCAGAGAGTTCCTTCAATGTGGTTCCGCTCTCAGGAAGGGCTGTCATCGAGGTCTGGGCGCTGACGTTGCTTCCCCAAACCATCAAAAGGCACAGAAGTGCCATGGAGTAAATAGTTTTTGCCATAATGATAACGTTTGTTAGAGGTTTTATTTTGTCTTGTTCTTGTGCGTATGAAAATACGTGCTAGTAATAATTTGGCGCAAAATTAGGGCAAAATGTAAGAAAAACGTGCAAATAACGGCAAAAACTTGTGCGAAATTCAGAAATCAGCATCAAAAACTGTCATTCTCTCTATCCTTTGACAGTTTCTGATACTCGGAGGGGGTCAGTCCGGTGATGCGTTTGAAGGAGCTGACAAAGGTGGAGCGAGACTTGAAGCCTACGCTCTGTGAGATGGCCTCGATGGTGAGGCGGCCATACTGTTCGGAATCCCCCATGCGTTTGCAGGCCTCTTTGATGCGGTATTCGTTGAGATAATTGTTGAAGTTGCAGTTGAATTGCTCGTGGATGACCTGCGACACATATTTATATTTGGATTGGACGAGAAAGGCAAGCCTTTCCACGGAGAAGTCGGGTGAGAAAATCTCTTCACTTTCCATCACCGCACGGATGTGTTTCACCAGACGTTCCTTCTCGTTGTCATCCAGATTGCTGCGTTTGTATTTCTCTTCTTCAATCTGTTCCCTCAGGTTGCGTTGTTCTTCTTCGGCCTTGAGCATTTCCACGTTTTTGCGGTAGAGGGAGCGGGCGGAACGTCTCAACTTGCGGTTTTGCAGGAATACGATGACGAGAAAGACGATGACGGTAGTCAGGAAGACGATGGCCACGTTGAGAGCCTGTCCCATCGCTTTGCGGTGGGCTTCCTTCTCCTCCACTTGCCGCTGCATCTCCCTCAGCTCGTCGTGCATCTCCAGTTCCTTGACGCTGGCCACCTGTCGGTAGCAGGTCAGCGTGTCCTTCATGCGGTAGTAGAGTTCCTGGAAATAGGATTTCAGCTTGATTTCACCGATTTCATCGTAGAGTCGGGCGAGCATTCCGTAGGTCTCGAGCATCCCGTCCTTCATCCCGATGCGTTCTGCAATCTCTTTGGAGATTTGCAGGGTGGCAATGGCCTGCTGTTTGTCCCCCAGTTTGGCGTACAGCCGGCTTTTGGTAATCTGGGTGAAGTAGAGCAGTCGCTCGTATTCCGTCCCTTGGATGAGTTGCAGTTGTTGGTCGGTGAGTTGGATAGCCTCCTCTATCCGTCCCTCTTGTGCCTGTTTCTCTGTCTGGTAGAGTAGCCGGTTGTATTGGCGCAGGATTTTGGTGGGATTGTTCAGCGGCAACTGGGCATACTGTTTCCAGTCTGTCTCAATCTGGTCGGCCTTGTCCAGTTTGAATGCCATAGACAGTACATTGGTAAACGCCATGTCGCTGCGGCGGTCTTCGCCTGTCTCACAGGCCAGTTGGAAAGCCTTCCGAAAGTGGTCGAATGCTTTCTCGCCCCATTCGGGGTTGTCGTTCTCTTCGGCAAGCGTCTGGTACATGCAGCCCCATCCGAGATGGATCTCCGGCATCTTGAATCCGTTGGAATCGGCAATTTTCTGTGCAATCTGTAGACATTCGAAGCATTTCGGATAGTTGAAATACTCATGGAAGTAGATTTCGCAGAGGCCGACGTATGCTTGAGCGCAGTAGGCTTGTTCCTGTCGGCTCATGTCGGCATGATAGCGGCTGGAGATGATGGTCAGGCACGTCAAAGTGGTGTCGGCAGGAGAACTGTTGGCATCCTCTTGTTGGGCGAGGGCCATCAGTTCTTCTGTCGACTTCTTCATCCACTCTTTGTAGTAGGGTGCCTCGCTGAGGGCGGCCCATAATCGGGTGGCAATGAAGGTCAGGAGGAATAGTGCCTGAATTTTTCTCATTTCTTCTTCTTCGGACGGCGGCGTGCCCAACCCTCTTCGCTGAAGTCGGGCTCTTCGCCCTTGAAACCTTGGAAGTCGGGATTGAGGAACTTCATCCAGTCGTCTTTCTTAAAGCGTTTCTGCGGATTGTCGAAATCGTCTTGTTGCCGCTTGTCGTGTTTCGTTCTGAAGTCACGTTTGTTGGTGAACTCCCGTTGGGGACTGCTGTTGCGCTTGCTGCTGAAGTCGCGGCCCTTCTGGTCGGCATCGTTGCAGCGTACCTCGCGACCCTTGTAGCGCACCCCATTCAGTGCCTGCATCACCCGGTTGGCGTCGCCTTCGGGCACCTCGATATAGGAGAACTGCGGCATCAGGTCGATGTGGCCCACCTGCTGCCGTCCCTCCACATACTTGTTGAGCAGTTGCATCACTTCGCCGGGATAGAAGCCATGGGCCTTGCCCAGGTTGACAAAGAGGCGGCGGTAGCCCTGTTCGGCCTGGCGCGGACCGCGCTGGCGTTCCTTTCCGCTGCTCTTTTTGTCGTCGCGCCGGCGTGACTCGCCCTTGCCTTTCTCCGAGGGCTGTTCTATCTCGGGAGCGTCGGCATAGTAGGCGAGGAAGCGTCCGAACTCCCGGCTCACCATCTTCTTGATGATATCCTCCTTGTCGAAATAGTCGAAGTGGCGGTTGATTTCCTCCATGAAGGGCGCAATCTGCTCGTCGTTCACGTCGGTCTTCACAATCTCGTCCATCACCTTGTAGAGTTGCTTGGTGCAGATTTCCTGTGGGGTGGGGATGGTGCCGGCCACAAACTCCTTGCCGATGACCCGCTCTATCTCACGCATCTTGTGGCGCTCACGGGTGTGGATGATGGCGATGGAGGTACCTTTCTTGCCGGCGCGTCCCGTACGCCCGCTTCGGTGGGTGTAGCTCTCGATATCGTCGGGCAGGCCGAAGTTGATGACGTGGGTCAGGTCGTCAACGTCGAGTCCGCGGGCGGCCACGTCGGTGGCTACGAGCAGTTGGGTGAGGTGGTTGCGGAATTTCTGCATCGTCAGGTCACGCTGCTGCTGGCTGAGGTCGCCGTGCAGGCTCTCGGCATTGTATCCGTCGTGAATCAGTTTGTCGGCAATCTCCTGTGTGTCCTTCTTCGTACGGCAGAAGATGATGGCGAAGATGCGGGGATTGTGGTCTACGATACGTTTGAGAGCCAGGTATTTGTCCTTGGCATTCACCATATAGTAGATGTGGTTTACGTTTTCGGCACCCTCGTTGCGGCTGCCTACCACAATCTCCTTGTGGTCGTGCAGATAGTTGCGGGCGATGCGTTCCACCTCACGGCTCATGGTGGCGGAGAAGAGCAGGGTGTTGCGGTCTTCGGGCACTCCCTCGAAGATGGCGTTGATGCTTTCCGAGAAGCCCATGTTGAGCATCTCATCGGCCTCATCGAGCACGACGTTCCTCACCTCGTCGAGTTGTGCCACGCCACGGTTCATCAGGTCGATGAGGCGACCCGGTGTGGCGACGATAATCTGTGCGCCGTGGCGCAGTTGGCGTATCTGGTGCTCGATGGAGGTGCCGCCGTAGACGGCCACCACATGGATGCCCTTCATATACTTCGAGAAGTCGCTCAGGTCGTCGGCTATCTGCAGGCAGAGTTCACGTGTAGGACTGAGCACCAATGCCTGGGTGGCATTGCTGCTGGTGTCGATGCGTTGGAGTACGGGAATGCCGAAGGCGGCGGTTTTGCCGGTTCCGGTCTGTGCCAGTGCAATCACGTCGTTGCGGTTGCCGAGCAGATAGGGAATCACTTCTTCCTGTACGGGCATGGGCTTCTCGAATCCCAATTCCTCAATGGCGCGGCGAATCTCTTCGCTGACGCCCAATTCTTCAAATGTCTTCAAGTTCGTGCGTATAAATATAAGATAAAATGTCTATCCGAAGCGGATAGAACGCCATATTACGTCTACAAAGATAGTGATTGTTTGAGAAATGACAAAATAAAATCGGTTTTATGCGTGAAAAATTTTGTAATTTCCTATAATTCCACTACTTTTGTATGCTCATTTCAACCTGATTATGAAAAAAACGTCTATAAATGTCTTCAAGAGTGTGCGGTCGGTGGCCCTTGCCCTGATCGCCTTTGGGCTTGCCTCCTGTGGCGGCGAGCGTTTCCATGTAGAGGGTCAGATCAACGGTGCTGCCGACTCTCTGTTGTATTTTGAGAATATGAGTCTGTCGGGACCCGTGGTGCTCGATTCGGTCAAACTGTCGGCCGATGGCACCTTCTCCTTCAGCGATGAGCGTCCCGAGGCTCCCGAGTTCTACCGCCTGCGCATTGCCGATCAGGTGATACATCTGGCCATTGACTCGACGGAGACGGTGCAGGTGAAGGCCGACTATGCCACCATGCCCACCGGCTATGAGGTGACGGGCTCAGAGGAGTGCCAACGCATCAAGGAACTCTCGTTGCGACAGATTGAACTCACCCGTCAGGCGATGGCCCTCGAGCGCAATCCGCAGTTCAATATCCACCAGGTGCGTGACAGCATCCTGCTGCTTGCCGATGCCTACAAGAAAAAAGTGATGGAGGAGTTTATCTTCACCAATCCGAAGTCGGCTTCCGCCTATTTCGCCCTCTTCCAGACCTTGGGTGATTTCCTGCTCTTCAATCCCCGTACCAACGGTGACGACATCCGGGTGTTTGCCGCTGTAGCTACCAGTTGGGATACCTTCTATCCTGGAGCCATCCGCGGTGAGAATCTGCATAACATCGCCCTCGAGGGCATGCGCAACCATCGCATCCAGCAGAGTGAGGCTGCCCGCAAGTTAGACCCGGCCAAGGTGACGACCACGGGTGTTATCGACATTGCCCTGACCGACAACAAGGGACAGACACGCAAACTCACCGACCTGAAAGGCAAGGTAGTGATGCTCGATTTCCATGTCTTTGCCATGCCAGAATCGCCCAAGCGCATCCTCATGCTCCGCGAACTGTATGACAAGTATCACGCCCGCGGTTTCGAAATCTACCAGGTGAGCATCGACGGCGACGAACACTTCTGGAAACAGAAGACTGCCGCGCTGCCTTGGATCAGCGTGCTCGACACCGACGGCATCAACTCCTCCCGCCTCGCCATCTATAATGTGCAGAGTGTTCCCGAGTTCTTCCTCATCGACAGGAACAATTCGCTTGTGAGCCGTAGCAGTCAGATCAGCGATCTGGAAAAGGCCATCGAAGCATTGCTTTGATGGCCTTGGAAAGAGCGGTCTTGGCTGGCTCCCAACTTATTTGAGCAGGTCGGCCACGGCCTTGAATACCACTTCACCTTCCACGATATTCAGTCCGGCTTTCAGTGCGGGGTCCTCCTCGCACGCCTTTCGCCATCCCTTGTCGGCCAGTGCAATCACATATTTCAACGTGGCATTGGTCAGGGCAAAGGTAGAGGTGTTGGGTACGGCCCCCGGAATATTGGCCACACAATAGTGTACGATGCCGTCCACCTCGTAGACGGGATTGCTGTGGGTGGTAGGATGAGAGGTCTCGAAGCAGCCGCCCTGGTCGATGGCCACGTCTACCAGCACTGAGCCGGGTTCCATCAGTTTCAGCATGTCGCGGGTGATGAGGTGGGGAGCCTTGTCGCCGGGCACCAATACCGAACCGATGACGATGTCGGTATCGGGCAGTTCCTTGCGGATGTTATGGGCTGAGGAGTAGAGCGTGTCTACATTGGCGGGCATGGAGAGCGACAGTTCGCGCAGTCGCGGCAGCGAGATGTCGGCAATCACCACGTTGGCTCCCATGCCGGCAGCCACCCTTGCCGCCGCTTGTCCCACGATGCCGCCGCCGAGCACCAGCACCTTCACAGGTTTCACACCGGGCACACCGCAGATGAGTTTGCCCTTGCCTCCCTTGGTCTTCTGCAGGAAGTAGGCACCGTTGATGGTCGCCATGCGTCCAGCCACCTCGCTCATGGGGATGAGCAGCGGCAGTGCGCCGTCCTTGGTCTGTACCGTCTCATAGGCCAGACAGACCCCCTTGCGATCGATCATCGCCTTGGTCAGTTCCAGGTCGCTGGCAAAGTGGAAATAGGTAAACACCAGTTGTCCCTCCTTCACCAACGGATATTCGGGCTCGATGGGTTCCTTCACCTTCACAATCATGTCGGCTGCGGCGTAGGTCTCCTCGATGGTGGGGGCGATGACGGCACCTGCTGCCACATAGTCCTCATCCGAGAAACCGCTACCCTCGCCAGCCGTATGCTGCACGGTGACGCTGTGTCCGCGCTTTACCAGTTCTGCCACTCCCGCCGGGGTCATGCCCACCCGGTTCTCATTGTTCTTGATTTCTTTTGGCACACCTAT
>JAEDMP010000060.1 GCA_016302965.1 Bacteroidaceae bacterium | reverse complement strand
AGAAATTTTCAAAAAAAGCATGTTTTATAGCATGAAATTGATGTAAATCAATTGGCAAATTTCGAAATACCTAATTATATTTACGCACACGTACATTATAACCACATTCCGGAAAGACTCAACGCCTATTTTCCTTTGTCAGGTACAAAGGTTTCATAGGTAAGATCATCAAAATAAATTCGAATTTCAGTAATTTGACGTTGTGGACGCTCTACATACTTCACTTCTTGCCTAACAATCTCCCTCTGTTGGTTGGTTACCACTGGGCGTTGTTCTTGTATCTGCCTATTCCTGGTTTGCATAGCTGTCTCTACCATCTGTTGCGCAGCAGACGCTGATGCAGGTAGAGGATTCTGTTGTTCAGGATCCTCATCGAAGTTGAACAAGCTATCACGATAAGTCTGGCCGACATCATGACCGGCATCTTCTTTGCCTGCCTGTTCAAACATGGTACCCACCCCGAACATCAACCAGTCGGTATTGATGTTGGGAATTCTCTTTTTGATGGCTTCTACGATATTCAGGGTTGGTTTGGTTCTTCCGGTAAAGATTCCACTAAGCGAACCAGCCGACATCCCGATGAATTTGGCAAAGTCATTCTGAGTCATTTTTTGCGACTCCATTACTTCTCTTATTCTATCTTTCATGTTCAAATATGGATAAATTGGGCCTTAATGGGCCATTTTTGCTTTCAGTTTACAAAGGTAAACAGTTTTTTTGAACTGAACAAATTTTCACGAAACTATTTTCAATTCTGAATTTGGAAAAGCAAATTCAATCAGTTTTGATTCATGCACAAAACCATCCACCAAACAGCAAATTATCCGTATTTTGAGTCTGTAAACACCTGAAATACCCCTTTCTTTTTATTGAACAGATATTTATATTCTACTGGTTTTCTGCGCTTTATAAATATATAAAAACTATCATTTAAAGATGTAATATGCATATCCTTTCACATAAACCGAACAATTTCCAGCATTAAGACTATAACTATTTGTGATATGTAATTGTATATCTGTTATTTACAAAAACATTTCCAATATAAATATTGTTGTATTCAATATTGCAAATTCAATTATTTAAATTTAAAAATTCAAAGTTTAAGGATTTGTATTTTCGGTTTAAATTTGTAAATTGTATTTGATGTTTGAATTTGTGAATTCGAATTCTTGTCGTTCAATTATTTGAATTCGGAAGATTAAATGCAAACAAAACTAAAACGTCAAGATTTTCTACTTCCCTACCCTATTTTTCAAAAATTTGAAAGTATTCCGAATGAGCGTCCAAATCGTTTGAAAATACGCGATTCTCACGGAGGAAAAATCAGGCTAAAGTACTGAAAACAATAGGAATTACCACAAAAATCCTACCCAGAGAAATTGACTCAAATAGAGAAGAAAATGAGAAAAAAAGACGGAGAGAGGAGCTCAACAGAGCCAAAAAAGCCTCTCTCCCATGTATCAAAATAGAGTGAACAGCACTCAATTCACATTATTCAAACTGATAGAACCGAAAGATTCAAACTGCTTTCAATTCATCATGGCCATACAGAAGGCGCTTCAAAAGCAGCACGACCCATCCCCGTCTCCTACTCTACAATCCAGATCAACGACTCCTACCCCACAAATCCATGCTCCTGTTCCCAGCTTTGAAGACCCCCCAAAAAGGCATCCTAGCTAATCATGAAGAATGAAAAAAATCAGTTCACGGAGCAGTTCATTTGTAGGAGTACTGGGATTGTCCAGTCCTTTTCCTTTTGCATCCATCTCCCTAATCTTCGAGATAATCTGCATAACCTTCACACCAGAGTAGTTTTTCATTCCCGTCATATAATCTCTGACAAGCCAAGCAGATTTCAGGTCGAGCCATGAAGCCAGAGCGTCAGGATTATTTTTCTGCGGACAATAGTAGGCAATCATAAGATTTTGGAAATATGCGAAGAGAAAGGGGATAATATAGAAGAAACTCACGGCCTTGGGATTCTCATTGAAATATTTGACAATCAGGTTAGCCTTATAGACATTCCTATTGACAATAGCCTCCTTCAGTTCAAACACATTAAAATCCTTACTCACTCCGATTTGCTTCTCAACCAGAGCAGGTGTCACCCTCTTGTCGTCATCGGGCAATGCGATGAGCAATTTGTCGAGTTCTCCAACCATCCTGTTGAGATCAGCACCAATAGCATCTGCTATCATCTGTTGCGATTTTGGATCAATGGAAGCTCCACGCTTTTTTAGATACTGCTCAATAAAAGCAGGCAGTTCCCTGTCTTTCAGCTGTTTGCTTTCAAACAAGACTCCATTTTTCTCGATAGCGGCTGCTATTTTCTTTCTTCTATCAATGACCCCTCCCTTATGACAGAATATGAGAACAGTGGTGCCAGATGGTTTCTTGAGATATGGTTCGAGCAGCTCCGAATGCTTGAGATTCTGAGCATCCTTGACCAGAACCACTTGCCTTTCAGCCATCATAGGGTATCTTTTTGCCGCATCAATGACCTGTCCGGCAGTGGTATCTGCCCCATACATCACCATCAGATTGAAGTCCCTTTCCTCAGGTTGTAGCGCTTCGTTGACGATACAGTCGCATATTCTGTCGATATAATACGGTTCCTGCCCCATGAGATAATAGACGGGAGCAAATTCTTTGGCTCTTGCGCTTTTAATAATGGATTCAGGTGTAATGTTTTTGATTGTAGCCATGTTTATTTTCGGATAAAAAACCTTTGAAAACTCTTGAAAAAGTGGTAACTTTGCAGCGATTATCGCTTTGTGCGCTGTCTTGACCTTCCAATTGTCAGTGCAAAGATACAGCATGCGCAAGAGAAAACAAAATAAAACAGCAAGAAAACGAATAATATCCCCATGAATCAACTCAATTTACCCTCCTTTTCGCCCCATATCCGCCGTGAAGGTAGCCGTTACACTATTCTTGACCAACTCCGCCGTCGCTATGTATCGCTCACTCCAGAGGAATGGGTCAGACAGCATTTTGTCAATTATCTGATTCAAGAGAAAGGATACCCTCGCACCCTTCTTGCCAACGAGGTAGAACTCAGAGTCGGTGACAAGAAGTTGCGCTGCGACACCTTATTATATAAGAAAAGAAGTATCACAAAAGGGATAATCAGGCAGCCGGCAGCAGAGGCTCATCCCGCTGCCTCCACCCAACAAGCAAACAGTTCCAAGAAGCTTTATCCCTTAGCCATTGTTGAATACAAGGCCCCCACAGTGTCTCTATCCCAGAAGGTTTTCGACCAGATATTCGCCTACAACATCCTCCTACGGGTTGATTTCCTGATTGTGAGCAATGGTCTTCAGCACTATTGCTGCCAGATGGACTACGCCCAAAAGACCTATCATTTCCTGCCCACTATTCCCAATTATGAAGAGCTGTGCCGTCTCACCATTTCCAATCAACCTGACATTCCAGATCTGACTTAGAAGAACCGTATATGGTCTGGTAAGAGTCCCCAATCCGTGTGCGGTCAAAATAGTTGGTTACGCCCCATTTGAGGGTCATCTGCAGTCCTCTGTGCCGTTTCAATCGCGCCAGCAGATAGTATCGCAGCCCCTTTCCATCAAAGCTTGGACAGCTAAAACTATAGCTCAATCCACGTTCATAAGTATAAACCCTGCTGGCATTATCCGACGTGTTGAAATAGGCAATTGATGCCATCAACGTGTTGTTTCGCCATTTTTTCTCGAGCTGCAGCGCCACACTCCCCCCATATTCACGTTGGGTATGTGCACATACCACCTGCGACATCCCTCCCACACGCCATCCACCTTCCATGTTCCGCGCCAGATTCAGTTTCATCACGCTACTCCACAGGCTCTGCATATCCATATCTGCTCCGTTTTTTTTCTGTTGCATCCGAGTCCTGACAGACACAAGCCCATCGTAACGGTCGCTATCAAAAACGATTTGCGACATGGCATCAAAAGCATAGGAGCTACGCGTAGTCTGATAACGTGGCCAGGGATAATATGCCCAGTCAAGATACCCCTGAAGCTTCCATCTGCTATCCAGCGGGCAGACAACCCCAAGATAGAGCCCACTCTCATTTTGTGTTCGACTTCCGCTTCCGAAAGCATGTGCAGAGAGCGACTCATAACGATAGGAGTAAAAGCGCTGGATAAGCAACAGTTCCACCCTACCTGCAACAGAACAGTTGACCGACTGGACGGACGAGACGGCTCCCTTCCTGTCGATAGCAGTTTCACCTGCCAGCGAGAATTTGCGTTTCCGTATTCCATAGGAAGCAGAGAGATTGAAAAAGTCTTTCCCTGATGGATATATCATCCTATATATCTGCGACTTATCAGGATTGAGCGGCCGATTGAGCGAGGTATAGAGTGCAGTCATCCCAAGGGTCCACCCTTTCCCATTCCACTGCCAGTTGGCACCGATAGAGGAAGCTTTTGTGTTTGCTTTCTTAGCCATCTCCTGCTGTGTACGGTGATAGCCGGAGCTGACGATGGTAGCTGCTGTTCCATCATCATTGAGGGTAGCATCGAGCGAACGATGCGAGAGAAAAAGAGTGAGCAAAAGTTGGTTTCTCCATTTCCAGGTAGCCCCCATCCCCTGGAAATAGTCAGCTTCCGAGCGTGAAGCATGTGCCTTGAGTCCTTCCTGCCGCCTTCCCATAGCAGCGAGAGCCGCCATCTTTCCCAGCGAGAAAGAAGACCCAAGGACAAGTCCCTGAGCGTATGCAGCCCTGAATCTGCCTGCCACCAGCGTTTTCCACGTGGCCCACCCGTTGATTTGCAAATAGGGCGAATAATAGTCAAATCCCTTGCTGTTGGCACCAGCGAAGAAGGGTTCTCCAGCATCTTGAGATGCCATGATTCCAGCCTTCACCTGTTGTCCCTGTTTCCATTCCAGCCTGGTCCAGTGTTTGTACGGATAACCTTGGTATCCATTATCGTCCCCTTTCCGCCGATAGAGTGGACACTGCAAGGCAGTCACCACCTGGATTTGCCCCTTTGAGAGCCATTCCTTTGTGGTGGTTTTCGGCTTCTCGGCCTCTCCGATACACACGAAATGAGTGAGCATCCGTCTCTCGAAATAGTCAAGCGAAGCAATCATCATCAGTTCACCTTTGGAACAAAGGGGGCCGTAATGATATCGATAGGCCATGATTTCCTCAATCTGTTTATCGTTGAGAAAGGGCAGTTGTTCCAAAGTCTCTTTGGTTGCACTGTTTATGTTGATAGGATTACGCTCCAGTTCGCAGAGTTGATCATACCATTCCTCGATGTCTCTTTCTTCAGTCCCGTTCTCAACCGCCTCGGTGAGGATAAGCTGTCTGAGGTCCTCTTCCCATTCCCTGGTCTGCTGTGCTATCATTTGAGTGGCCACCATCATGGCAATAACAGCCATCACCAAACGCCATGACAAAAGCGGAAAACGCGAGAAAGCCACTCTGCTCTCTCCCGCTTCCCGCTTTTGAACCAGACCATCCAGTCTGGCAGCACTTTCGTTAACAAAAGTTATCGGCACGCTGTCATTCGTGTTTATTCTTCTGTTTTTCTTCTAATTGAGCGTTTCTTGGTTGTCTTCTTTTTTTCATCCACCAATGGCGTATCAACCTTAACACCAGCCAATTCCGGATCAATCAATATTCTACCACAATACTCACAGACAATCACTTTTTTGTGCATCTTGATATCCAGTTGTCTTTGAGGTGGTATTTTGTTGAAACAACCGCCACAAGCATCACGCTGTACGTACACAATACCGAGTCCGTTACGTGCGCTTTTGCGGATTCTCTTGAATGAGGTAAGGAGTCTTGGTTCGATTTTCACTTCGAGTTCCTTCACCTTGAGTTTGAGTCTGTCCTCTTCGGCCCTGGTCTCTTCCATGATTTCATCGAGTTCACCCTTCTTCACTTCCAGGTCTCCTTGTTTCTCTTCGATGACAGCCTGGTTGCGCACCAGCTCCTGGTTTTTGTCGTTAATCTGCGACACGGCTTCTCTGATTTTCTTGTTGCAGAGTTCAATTTCGAGTGTCTGATACTCAATTTCCTTGCTGAGCGTATCATATTCTCGGTTGTTTTTCACCTCATTGAGCTGCATTTTGTATCTCTCCACGCTGGCCTGAGCCTCCTGTATTTCCCCCTTTTTCTGATTGACAGCATGCTGGAATTCGTCAATATCATGTTGGATTTTCTCCATTCTGATGGAGAGTCCCTCAATCTCGTCCTCCAAGTCCTGCACTTCGAGGGGGAGTTCTCCTCT
Organism: Bacteroidaceae bacterium; assembly: GCA_016302965.1. Lineage (GTDB taxonomy): Bacteria > Bacteroidota > Bacteroidia > Bacteroidales > Bacteroidaceae > Prevotella. The sequence continues at coordinate 8,839 of JAEDMP010000060.1, read as the reverse complement.
GAGAGCTCTCTTCTCATCAATAGCCGACAAGGCTGTTTGCAACAGGTAGAGTGTCTTCAGTTTCTCTTCCACTGACAAGTCTGTAGGATCTTTCTTTGCCATTTTTATAGATAAATTATAGGGTTTGTATTTGTTTCTGCGATAAATGTTTTCACTCCCATGCACTCCTTTTGAATGATTTCCTGAAACACTTCTGCCGTAAACTGCTCACTCTGATAGTGTCCGATGACACATATCTGCAGTTGCTGTTCCTTTCCGAAGAAGACATGATAGTGCATCTCACCAGTAATAAAGGCATCAGCACCATTTCTGACCGCCTCATCGACCAGGAAATCACCAGCTCCCCCACAAATGGCCACCTTTCGGATTGGCCTTTCAAGCAGCTGGTTGCATGCGGCCGTATGCACTCCGAACTCCGTTTTAACTTTGTTGATGAAGTCTTTGGCCGCCAAAGGGATCGGCAGGCATCCGACGACTCCGTTCCCTGCCTCCTTTCCCGTCTGATTGGGTTTTGCAGCAAAGAACTCAACGTTTTGGAGTCCCAGATGCTGTGCAATTCGGTAGTTCACCCCACCCTTGACATTGTCCATATTGGTGTGCATGGCAATGACAGCCACCTTGTTCATAATGGCCTTTTCCACCGTTTTCTGCACGAGGTCTTGCCCGGTGATGGCTTTGAGCCCCCGAAAGATGAGAGGATGATGAGCCACGACGAGGTTGCATCCCCGTCTGACGGCCTCTTCGATAATCTGTTCGTTGACGTCAAGGCACAATAAAGCCCCTGATACATCCGTCTCTGTCAATCCGATTTGCAGGCCGGCATTGTCCCAGTCTTCCTGCAAGGGCAGAGGCGCGAAACGTTCAAGGGCGTCTAAAACATCTTTTATTTTCACGCTTGTAATGATTTATCTGTCGTCTCCCTTTCTTTCTTGGGGCAGGGATATGGAGAGGCATAGTTTGCCTCTCCTCCCCTTATTTGAACTGCAAAGGTAGCTATTATTTTTGAGATACCCCTACAAATTAATGATTTTTTTGACTTTTCACGTCAACATTCCTGTTTCATCGGGTTTTATTCCTCTTCATCATCTCCGTCTGTTACGGGGATATCAACGATGGGCAGCTGCCTATCGATAGCAGAGTTGAAGGAGATGATGGTCTCGCTTCTTGAGAGCCCGAGCGGCTGCAGTTTGTCGTGAATGATATTGAGAAGATGATGATTGTTGAGTGCATAAATCTTGATAAACATATCGAAATCGCCCGTGGTGTAGTGACACTCCACCACCTCAGGAATCTTCTTGAGTTCCTCCACGACGAGGTCGAAGTTTTCCGGATTCTTGAGGTTCAGTCCGATATAGGCACATGTTTCATAGCCAATTTTTTCGGGGTCGATAACGAATTGTGATCCTTTGAGGATGCCACACTGTGTGAGTTTCTGTATTCTCTGATGGATGGCAGCACCGCTGACATTACATGCCCTTGCCACTTCGAGAAAGGGAATACGTGCATCTCCGGCGATGAGTCTGAGAATCTGTTTGTCCAGTTTATCCAATCTTTGGTATGTCATATTTGTTATTATTTATGGCACAAAGTTACATTAAAAAAACGAGACATACAAACAAATTCGCATAAAAATCTCTTTGCCGGTATCAATTTATCAGTTTTCGCGCTCCGATTGTGCCGAATAATGAATTCTGAGCGCATTGGCCTGCTGCAACTGCCGTTTCACCTCTCCAATAAGCGCCATGGGTGTATGCCTGTCGGCATGTATGCTGACAGTCATCTTCGTCAGGTCTTCGCCAGCCATTCTGGCCCTTTCCTGCTTGATATATTCGCCTATCTGCTTGGGGGATGCAAACTTGTCGTTGAGTTGCATAAGCATCTCACCTTCCGTCTTGTCGGGCATACCGTTAGCGTCCATCAGCCTACCTATATAAATATAGCTGACGGTAGATTTCTTGGCAAGCCTGTCCAGCCTATGCGCCTTGGGAGTCTGGAAACTCAACTTCACGGGCACCTCTCTGAGATGAGTGACAATCATGAAGAAGAATAACACCGTAAACACGAGGTCGGGCATCGCGGCGGTATTGAGCCCGGGCATGATGCGTCTTGGACGTTTGATGATACTCATTTGCCAGCCTCCTTTCCCTGATGGTCCTCATTCTCCCGGTCGGCCTCCTCGTCCACCCGGTCCGAGACCCTTTGGGGCAGCCGTTCATAGACCTGTTTTTTCTCCTCGTCGCCACATCTGGCGAGCGATTTTCCATAGAGTTTTCTGGCCAGCTGTTCCCTCATCTCCCGGTAAGCGGCGGCCACGGTGTGCTGCACTTTGAAATAATGTTCATAGTCTCCTTTTGGCGAGCAGCAGATAGCGATGACATGCCGTTTGGGTTTCTGCTCCACAAATCGTGTGATGTCATGTTTGAGCAGTCCCATGTCCACAATCTTGCCGTCACAGGTGACGCGGTTTTCTGCATCGACCACGATTTTCATCATGTCTTCGCGTTTCACGTCCATCTGCTCCACCTGAGTAGAGTCGGCTGGCGGGGGCATCTGCCTTGTTAGCCCCCTCTCGTTGTCGAGCGATGTGGTGACGAGAAAGAACACGAGCAGCATAAACGAGATATCTGCCGTGGCCGTGGTGTTGATTTTGGGCACCCTCTTCCGTTTTCGGTGAAAGTTAAACTCTCTCATGCCTGTCCCTCCTTGTTGTCCAGGTTCTGTTCCATCCCGTTGCAGCCACGCCCACCACAGCTACGGCCACAGCCATGAGCACCAGAGTCGTATTGATAAACATGTCTGTCATCCTGAGCCACCAACGGTCGTCATAGGTCTCACCGTTGACCATCAGCGGCTGGTCGTCGCCACATGCAAAGGAGACCGTCATCGTGAGCACCCATCCGATTGCCACCCCCCAGGCGATGGCCTTCACGCGTATGCCGTTGCTCACGGCCGGCATACCCCGTCTCGCCTTCAGTCCGTTCACAATGGCCACCACCGTGAGAGCCACAGCCGCCATTCCCACAGCATAGGCAAAACAGAGTAGCAGGTCGGTGAAGAGAGGAGCCTGGAATGCGGGATCCTCAAGGAAAGGCATATTGAAGCCTACCATATAGAAGAGAACGAACACCATTATCGCCAGCGTAACAATGACAGCGAGCACCCCTTTTGAGATGCGCTCTGCCGGGGCAGTTCTGATGCTGTTCCATCGTTGCTTAATGCTTCTCATCTTGGGCTTTGTATTGTGTAATCATATCGAGCAGCGAGATGGCCGATTCCTCCATCTGCGAGGTGAGATGTTCGATTTTAGAGAGGATATAGTTGTAGAACAGCTGCAGGATGATGGCAGCGATGATACCGAAGATGGTGGTGATGAGCGCCACCTTCATGCCGGCAGCCACCACGGATGCGTTGATGTCGCCCGCTATTCTGATTTGGTCGAAAGAGATGACCATTCCGATAACCGTACCGAGGAACCCGAGCGAGGGAGCGATGGTGATAAAGAGCGTAATCCACGAGCATCCCTTCTCCAGGTTGGCCGCCTGAACGGCACCGTACGACCCGATACTTCGCTCGATGCTGTCAATGCTGTCGCCGATGCGCAGCAATCCTTGATAGCAGATGGACGCCACGGGGCCACGTGTGTTGCGGCAGAGCTCTTTGGCCCCCTCCACATCACCCTGTTCAATCCTTCCGGCCACCTGTCCCATCAGTTTTTTGGCATCCACCTCGGAGAGGGTGAGATAGATGATACGCTCGATGCAAAAGGCGAGTCCGAGCACAAGTGCGAGAGCCACGAGCGACATGAATCCTGCATTGCCCTCGATAAACTTGGTTTTGAGCACCTGGTGCAGACCCGTTGCGGCGTTCTCCTCTTCGTCAGCATCCTCCATGTCGTCGCTGTCCACAATCTCCACGGCAGCCTGGGTGGCGTTACTGCTGTTTTCAGTGCTTGTGTTCTGCGCACAGACGGCTGTGGCCAGCATGGCCATCCACGCCATCAGTCCGCAGACTATCAGTTGTTTTGTTTTCATCGTCAATAGCTGTGTTCTGTACTTTTTGTTCCTGTTTATACCTTATTTTATATGTACCTTTATTGCTGATTGGGCAGGTTCATGCCCAGCGGCATCTTCGCCTTGTCCGTTCAGCGGCGGCAAAGTTAGCAATAATTCTTCATCCCTGCAAATAATCAGTCCGTTCAACAAAAGCAGGGCCGTTATTTTTAACTATTTTAAGTTCCCTACCCCAGGTTTCGCAAGTTCCATACGAATGGTGATGTTGGCTCTTCGTCAAGCGCCTCAAAAGAAAAACCGATGTTAGTCATACGCCTATCTCAGAAATGCAGTGGTAAAAGGACTGAAGGTGGATTCCCCGACCTGCGAGGAACCCACCTTCAGAGAAAAAACTTGCGGAATATTATCTGCAGACGGCCACCTTGCGGTTGCCCAACAGATAGACACCTTCATGCAGGCTTACAGCGGTCTTCACACCTGGCTTCAGGCTCACGCGCTCCACCAAGCGTCCATCCACGGCATAAATGCTCACGGTGCGTGCCGCGGTCGCTGAAATCACTATCCGTCCTTCTTCCATCTCCACCTGCAATCCCTCGGCAGAGCCGTCAGCCTGCATCCGGTCGATGCCCGTATCCGCCAGGTCGACAATCTCCAGTCGCTGGGGAGACGGCTCTGAGGCAGCCGACGTCACAAGGTAGCCCCGCATGGCGTCTTCCGGCATCGCCGTCACCTCCATCCGTCCGAAACTGCCATCGGCAGCCAACTGATAGTAAGACAGAACAGGCTCATCCATTTCATCTACAAACCAATCATGGCTCATCTTGTCGAACGAATGATAGCAGTAGGCCAGGGCGGCATTAGCCACACCCGTCTCCACCATCCCCTCCGAGGGGCTTATCTGTACCCCGTGAGCTTTCATCACACGGCTTCCCTCCTCCTGTTTCCATCGCAGCAGATAAGGCACGTTGGACTGGGGGTCAAGCGTCTCCTTGAAGCAGCATTGTCCACCTTCGATGCGCTCGATGGACAGATATCTGGCCTTCTGCTCCTCATCAATGAAGGGCAGCATCTGCACGAGATATTCGCCCTGGGCCACCTGCGAGAGATCTGCCGTGGCAGAGCGTGCCTCAAAGGTGCGTTCGGGACTCCAAGGATGGTTGCCCATGCTCACCACGAGACTGTCGCAGTAGCCATTGAGCACCACGTTGGTGGCGGGCAGGTGGTCAAAACTCTGCTCCGTATAGACCACCGCATTGGGGTTGAACCCATTGAAGGCTCCCACATCGATGGTGTTCACGATGCTGCCCAGCGTGAGCGAGGTCAGCTTGTTGCAATCCTTGAAAGCATCTGGTGCCACACTGACGGAGGTCACGTTCACATTGGAGCCCTCCATCCCATGGTCCAGACGGTCGATAGTGAGCCATTTTTCAGCCTCGCCGTCAACCTTCACCAGTCGGGCCTGATGGTCATCGAGCATGGCAAACGAGGCATGGCGGCTGGCATCCCTCAGCAGTCCGGCACGATAGGTGTAGAAAGCTGGGCAGGCCACACCGTTATAATTGAATTGGAAGATATTCCGGGTCTTGCCGTCAGCCATATCTATAGCATATATATCTTTGTTGTAGGACAGGCTTTGGCTGCTGCCATACATCATGCAGACGTTAATGCTGCCTGGAGTCAACACAGCCGAGGGCACCCTGTAGAGCACGGTTTCGCCCGAAGGCACCTCGTGGGTGAGCTGGAATTTGCTGGAACCACTGACGATGCCGCTGGTTGTACAGCTGTTGAAGAACTGCAGGGTGAGCGACCCGTCGGCACCGTCGTTTCTCACGGCATAGGCGAAGAAGACACTGTCGCTATATACCTTGTTCAGATAAACCTCATACTTGTCCTGCAGGGTGGTGATGACACGGTCGGAGGTGCTGTTGGCACTCACGCTTTCGAGGGTGAATATGGGTACACCGGCCTTGTCTACGGGAATGGCTTCCGACTTGCCCACGAGTGCCCCGCGGTCATCATAGACCCACACGTAGAAGTTGCCCTGCTTGCCGGGCTTCACCTCCATCTGTCGGGTCAGTTCCTCGCCCACCTCGAGTGCTACAGGCAGATAGTCGCTGAAGGCATCGGGACAGGCATCGGTCTGGTTGTAATAGAAATAGAGGCGTCCGAGATAGGTGGTGAGCGAACTGTTCTTGACCGTCACGTTGAGCAGTCCCTTGGTGGCTGCGGTAAGCGTTCCTTCTGACTCGACAATCGCCTCTACATGGTTGTCAGCAAGTCTGAGCTGGGTGACGGTGGCTTCGAGCGTCACGGGATAATGGTCGGCGGCATTGGTACGGGTCCATCCGTAGCCCTTGTTCTCTATCAGATAGAGTGCTGTCTTGCCCACGGGCAGCGCGTAGTCCATCTCCAGATTGTATTCATTGAAGCCTTGGTTGTGTCCAATCGTAACCGAATACTGTTTGGACACTGGTTTGTAGCTTCCGTCGCTCTCGCGGATGCCGAGAGCCACCTTGCCCACAAACTCCGGTCCATAGTTGGAGAATTTCATATTGGCCCTCAGACCGAAGGTATCGTCAATCCGGGTGCGGCTGCTCTTGGTGAGCGTCACACTCTGATTGGCCTCCAGGGTGAGTTGGGGAGCGTTGTATACGATGGGCTCGTCAGTCACATGGTTGTCGGGCGTAATGCCAATCATCATCCCCAGATTGATGTCATAGCCGTCGTCAGAAGCAGAACCACCGATGCCAGCCCCTTTGGGGTTGAGCACGGTCACGTCGAAATAGCCGTTGAGATAGCCTCCCCAACCCCAGTTGATATGGAAGAGTCCGTTTGCATCCACACCATCGCAGACGAAGGCATGGCCGCTCAGGCTCGCGGGATTGCTGCCCAATGACCATCCCGAGAGCAGCATGGGTCTGCCCGCCTTGAGTTCGCCCATCATGATGTCACGCCACTCGCTGAGCGAGAATCCGCTCCGGGAAACGAGTGCGGCAAGGTCGGGGTCGTAACCGAAATAATCAACCAGTTGGCTGATGGGGGTACCTGCAGCCGACTCGTAACCATACATCACCTGGCAGGCTTTGCCGAGGAGGGCCATCAGCGAGGCTACCGCATCAGCCTCCTCTTCACTGTAGCTTGCCCCTTTATAGGTGGGCAGCATCTTCTTCCATTCGATGGGCTGTCCAGCCTCCACGGCCTCCATCGTCACCTCGGTCTCCAACTGTTCTGAATACATCTTGAACGAGTAGGCGGGAATCGTGTTGACCAGTGTGTCGGGATACTGATAATAGGCCATTATTTGTGCCAGTGCCGTGGGCACACATCCCGTCACACAGCGGTAGCCATTGTCCATCAGCGGACAGTGGTTGTTGAAGGGGGTATTCTGGTTCCAGGTGATGTCGCCTAACAGAGGTTCGATGGCCGTGATGGCGGCAGGCATCGCTGCCTCTCTCAGATTCTCGAGTGTGCGCGAGTCGCCCCTGTCGGCTGCATCTACCGTGGCACGATAGGCGGCGAGATAGTCGGCCAACTGCGGGGGCAGATTGCCTACGTCGAAGGTCTGACGGTCTGAATAGCCAATGATATCGGGCATCCGGTCGTCTCCAGCCACGAGCACAAAGCCCTTGCCATCCGTCTGGTTATACACGTAGTAATAAGCCTTCTGCTCGCCGGTGGCGAGGGCTTTTTCCCCCTTGTGGAGCCCATTCAGCGCCACCTGCTTCAGCGGTGCTTGTCCCCACCCTACCTTGGAGGCAAAGCGGGAGGCAATGGTGGCTGCCTGTTGTTCTGAGCGCGGAGCTGCCCAAGCTGCCACGACTGACGCCAAAACCATCACAAGAGTCAAGAGATACTTTTTTTTCATATCGTTGATTTTTTGTTTGTAAATAATCATTTCCTTTCACTGGTCACACTTGATAGGTCATTTATCCTATGAACTCTTTCGCAATACCTCTGCAAAGATACGAAAAAATATATCATCTGCAAATAATTCGACGAATATTTGCGGTTTTTTCGGTGCAAAAAGCATTGAATGACACCAAACCCGACATCAACAAAAAAAATGCCCACCCTACGGTGAGCATCTGACAATTACTTGATTTACGAGTTTTAGCGGAGAGAACAGGATTCGAACCTGCGAACCGGTTTTGCCGGTTACACGCTTTCCAGGCGTGCCTCTTCAACCACTCGAGCACCTCTCCTTTGATTGATTTTTTCTCTGTTGCAACCCACTATTCGTGAATTGCGGTGCAAAAGTACTGCTTTTATTTGAGAAAAACGACAAAACAGGTATTTATTTAATATTCGTTAACTTTTGAGGCAACTACTCAGCTCACCACAGGACCCTTTCCCTGAGCAAAACGAGAGATAACAGATACATGTTATATAGAAGCGAATACAATAACCAGTACGCGCTGTAAGCGCGTGATTATTGAGAAGCCGAAAATCTCATCGCTGGACAGATACTCGTCGGTTACGGAGTGTCCCATCCAGATGCCAGTACGTTGGGCTGGAGTACAGCAGTACGTCGGGCTGGAGTACAGCAGTACGTTGGGCAGCGTACTCCAGTACACTGAGCAGTGTACCAGGGTACGCTGCCCAACGTACCAGCGTACGCACGCAGGCGTACTGCCACAAGGATAAAGTGTCGGGAAATCTGAAGACCTGCGTTATTGCTTGAAGGCATTCATCTGGTCACAAATCTCGCGATATGCTCAGGGAAAGGGCCCTGTGGTGAACTGAGTAGTTACCTTTTGAGAGGACTTTTTCCTCCCTTTCTCTTATCCGGCTCTTATCGGTCTCTTATCTGAAATCGCTGAAATCCTTTG
>JAEDMP010000059.1 GCA_016302965.1 Bacteroidaceae bacterium | reverse complement strand
CGCCCGACTTCAAGCCCGAATACGGACAGCTCGGCACCACCTTCGGCGGCAATCACCTGGCCTGTACAGCCGCCTTGGCCGTGCTCGACGTGATGGAACAAGAGCAACTCGTGGAGAATGCGCATCAGGTGGGCGACTACCTGATGGAACGCCTCAAACAACTGCAGCAGCAGTGCCCCCACATCGTGGAGGTGAGAGGCCGCGGACTCATGATCGGCATCGAACTCGATATGCCCCACAAAGACCTGCGCTCGCGTCTGCTCTTCGAGGAGCATGTCTTCACCGGCTGCGCCTCTACCAACATCCTGCGCCTGTTGCCGCCGCTCTGTTTCACCCGCGAAATGGCCGACCAGTTCGTAGAGAAATTCAGCCACGTGCTGAACGCTTATTAAGAAGTTCCATACAGGAGGGATAATCCATTCCCACCGTCAAAACAATCCAACGATAAAGACAACAACATGAAAATAGCTATCATCGGAGCCGGCGCCATGGGAGGTGCCATCGCTGAGGGAATCCTGAAATGTGATGTCATCCGTCCTGACGACCTCACCGTATCAGACCACAACCAGCCCGTACTCGACCATTTTTCGACTCTCGGAGCCAGTGTCACGCTCGACAACCAACTGGCTGTCAAGGGCAGCGATATCGTCTGCGTAGTAGTGAAACCCTGGTGCGTGGAGAAAACCCTCCTCGGCATCAAGGACATCATGGACTATCAGCGGCAGATGCTTGTCGTAGTAGCTGCCGGCATCTCGTCAGACGACATCAAGGGATGGATGGCCAAGGGCGATTCCACCCCGGTCATCTTCCTGGCCATGCCCAACATTGCCATCGCCTACAAGGCTTCCATGACCTATATCACCCCCGTTGATGCCAGCGAAGAGCAGGTCAAGACTATCGTCTCGCTCTTCGACGAACTGGGTGAGAGCATCCTGCTCGACGAAGACCACTATCCCGCCGCAACCACACTCTCCTGCTCCATCGCCTACGCCATGCGCTACGTGAGGGCAAGCGTTGAGGGAGCTGTCGAACTGGGATTCAAGGCCAAAGTAGCCCAGAAGATTGTACTCCAGACCATCACCGGTGCCGTAGAACTGCTCAAGGCCACCGGCCAGCACCCCGAGGCTGCCATCGACCAGGTGACCACTCCCGGCGGACTCACCATCCGCGGACTCAACGAGATGGAACATGCCGGATTCACCAGTGCGGTCATCCGCGGGCTGAAGGCCGGGAAGCCGAAATAATCAATCACCATCCTTATTCACTCCAATATTCTATTCCAACATGATGAATGACGCAATCGAACAGATAGGACAGCGCCTCAAGGGACTGCGCGACGTGCTCGACATCCCCGCCGAAGAAGTGGCAGACCTGTGCGGCATCAACACCGAAACCTATCTGAAGATGGAAGAGGGCGAGGGAGAACTCTCCATCAGCAACCTGCAGAAAATATCCAAGCAGTATGGCATTGCCCTCGATGTACTCCTCTTTGGCGAGGAGCCCCACAACCGGCTCTATTTCCTCACCCGCAAGGGTCAGGGCATGAGCGTGGAGCGCCGCAAGGAGTACGCCTACCAGAGCCTTGCCAGCGGTTTCCGTGCCCGCAAGGCCGACCCCTTCATGGTGACCGTCGAGCCCAAACCCGAGGACCAGCCACTGCACAAGAACGCCCACCAGGGACAGGAGTTTGACATGGTGACCGAGGGCTGCCTCGAACTCACCATCGGCAAGAAGGTGCTCGTGCTCAACGAGGGCGACAGCATCTATTTCGATGCCACCCAGCCCCACTGCATGCGCGCACTCAACGGACAACCCGTGAAGTTTCTCGCCATCATCTTCTAAACCATCAGCATCCATTACAACCGCCTTTTATGATTGAAAGATTTCTGAAACAGACCTCCTTCACCTCGCAGGAAGACTATATCGAGCATCTGGAATTTATCGTGCCCGACCACTTCAACTTCGCCTACGATGTGATGGACCGATGGGCCGAGGAACAGCCCGACAAGCTGGCCCTGCTCTGGACCAATGACGAGGGTGAATGCATCCGCTTCTCCTTTGCCGACCTCCGCGAGCAGAGCAACCGTGCCGCCTCCTATTTCCAGCAGCTCGGCATCGGCCGTGGCGACATGGTGATGCTCATCCTCAAGCGCCGCTATGAGTTCTGGATAGCCATGCTTGCCCTGCACAAAATAGGGGCCGTGGCCATCCCTGCCACCCACATGCTCACCACCCACGACATCGTCTACCGCAACAACCGCGCCAGCATCAAGGCCATCATCTGCGCCGGCGAAGAGTATATCATGCAGCAGGTGGCAGGCTCACGGGCCGAGAGCCCCACACTCAAGACCCTGGTGAGCATCGGCCCCAAACAGGCCGAAGGCTTCCACAACTGGCATGAGGAGTGGAACCAGGCTCCCGCCTTCGTCCGTCCATCTGTGCCCAACGACAACGACGACACGATGCTCATGTATTTCACCAGCGGCACCAGCGGCGAGCCGAAGATGGTGGCCCACAGTTTCCTCTATGCACTGGGCCATCTCACCACGGGTGTCTTCTGGCACAATCTGGCCGAAGACAGCATCCATCTCACCGTGGCCGACACGGGATGGGGCAAGGCCGTATGGGGCAAGATGTACGGACAGTGGTTTGCCGGTGCCGCCGTTTTTGTGTTCGACCACGAGAAGTTCACCGCCGACAAGATTCTGCGCCAGATAGAGCGCTACCGCATCACCTCCTTCTGTGCACCCCCCACGGTCTACCGCTTCCTCATCCACGAGGATTTCTCCCACTACGACCTCTCGTCGCTGCGCTACTGCTGCACGGCCGGTGAGGCACTCAACCCCGCAGTGTTCGACCGCTTCAAGGAGCTCACGGGCATCTCACTGATGGAGGGCTTCGGACAGACCGAAACCACCATGACCCTCGGTACCATGCCCTGGACCACTCCCAAACCGGGATCGATGGGACTGCCCAATCCGCAATACGAGATTGACCTCATCAAGCCCGATGGCACCTCGTGTGAAGATGGTGAGAAGGGCGAGATTGTCATCCGTGCCGAGGAGGGACGGTTGCCGCTCGGCCTGTTCAAATACTACTACCGCGACGAGGAACTCACGGCCAAGGTTTGGCATGACGGACTCTACCATACCGGCGACGTGGCCTGGCGCGACGAAGACGGCTACTACTGGTTTGAGGGACGTATCGACGATGTCATCAAGTCGAGCGGCTACCGCATCGGCCCCTTCGAGGTGGAGAGTGCGCTCATGACCCATCCCGCCGTAGTGGAGTGTGCCATCACCGGTGTGCCCGACGAGATTCGCGGCATGGTGGTCAAGGCCACGGTAGTGCTCCACAAGGACTGGAAAGAAAAGGCTGGCGATGCACTCATCAAGGAACTGCAGAACCATGTGAAGCACGTCACCGCCCCGTATAAATATCCCCGTATCATCGAGTTCGTCGACGAGTTACCGAAGACCATCAGCGGCAAAATCCGACGGGTGGAGATACGCGAAAAAGACCAGCGCAAATGAGAATCGTCATCAAGGTGGGTAGCAATGTGCTCACACGTCCCGACGGCCATCTCAACATCACCCGTGTGTCGGCCATCGTCGACCAGATAGCCTGGCTCAAGCAGCAGGGGCACGAGCTCATCCTCGTGTCATCGGGAGCCGTAGCCTGCGGACGGCGCGAACTGCAGGTGAACCATGACCTGGATACCGTGGAGCAGCGCCAACTTTTCTCCGCCCTCGGACAGGTGAAACTGATAGGCCTCTACTACGACCTCTTCCGCGAGCATGGGATGCACATGGGACAGATTCTCACCATGAAGGAGAACTTCGAGCCCGGAGAGCAATACGACAACCAGCAAGCCTGCATGAGGGTGATGCTCGAAAACGATGTCATCCCCATCGTCAACGAGAACGACACGGTGAGCGTAACCGAACTGATGTTTACCGACAATGACGAACTCAGTGGCCTCATCGCCCGTATGATGGGGGCGGACATGCTCATCCTGCTGAGCAATATCGACGGTATCTATGACGGCAACCCCGCCGACCCGCAGTCGCGCATCATCCCCGAAGTGGCTCCCGGCCGTGACCTCAGCGAGTATATCCAGACCACGAAGAGTTCTGCCGGACGCGGCGGTATGGTGTCGAAATATACCACCGCCACGCGTGTACAGGAGGCCGGCATCCAGGTCATCATCGCCAATGGAAGTAGGGAGCAGGTGCTCATCGACCTGATTACCCGTCCTGACACGATTCCCCACACCATCTTCTCTGCCATCACAAATCCATAACCAAGCATCATGTAATAACCATCATGAAACAGATATTCGAAAATACCAAGGCCGCCAGCCGGACGCTGGCCACCCTCTCCGACGAGCAGCGCAACGAGGTGTTGATAGCGGTGGCCGATACAATCGTGGCACAAAAGGAACGGCTGCTGGCCGCCAATGCTGCCGATCTGGAAAGGATGGACCCCTCCAATCCACTCTACGACCGACTGATGCTCACCGATGCCCGGCTCGAGGCCATCGCCTCCGACATGCGCCATGTGGCTGCCCTTCCCTCTCCCCTCGGACGGGTACTCATGCAGCGCACGCTGCCCAACGGTCTGCGCCTCAGCCGTGTGAGCGTACCCTTTGGGGTTATCGGCATGGTCTATGAGGCCCGGCCCAATGTCACCTTCGACGTGTTCTCGCTCTGCTTCAAGAGCGGCAACGCCTGTGTACTCAAGGGGGGCAAGGATGCCGACGAAAGCAACCGGGCAGGAGTGGCACTCATCCACGAGGTGCTCGCCCGCTATGGGGTAACCACCGATGTGGTGGCCCTGCTGCCAGCCACCCACGAAGCCACGGCAGCCATGCTCGAGGCAGTGGGATATATCGACGTGTGCATTCCGCGCGGAGGCCGCAAACTCATCGACTTCGTGCGCGACCATGCCAAAGTGCCGGTCATCGAGACGGGCGCCGGCGTGGTACACACTTATTTCGACGAATACGGCAACCTGGAGATGGGACAGCGCATCATCCTCAACGCCAAGACCAGGCGCGTGAGTGTCTGCAATGCCCTCGACTGCCTGCTCATCCACCGCTCCCGTCTCGGCGACCTGGAGCAGTTGCTGGCGCCAACTGTAGCCAAGGGTGTGGAGATTCTCGGCGAAGAAGCCTGCGGCATTGAGTTCATGGACTATAAGATGGCCGTCAAAGTGGTCGACTCACTCGACGAGGCCATCGCCCATATCGCCCGCTACGGCTCTGGCCACAGCGAAAGTATCATCACCGACCATGCCGACCATGCCCGCCGTTTCCAGCAGCAGGTGGATGCCGCCTGTGTCTATTGGAATGCCCCCACCAGCTTTACCGACGGAGCCCAGTTCGGACTGGGTGCAGAAATCGGCATCAGTACCCAGAAACTGGGACCTCGGGGGCCGATGGGACTGGAGGAAATCACCACCTACAAGTGGCTTATCGAAGGGGAAGGACAAATTAGAGAATAAAAAGACATGAAAACATTTCAGTATGCAAAAGACCTCGGCAGTCTCAAACAGGCACTTGCCGAGGCACAGGAAATCAAGAACGACCGTTTCAAATACCAGCACCTGGGCAAGAACAAGACCCTCATGATGGTATTCTTCAACAACTCGCTCCGCACCCGCCTCTCCACCCAGAAGGCAGCCATGAACCTGGGCATGAATGTCATCGTGCTCGACGTGAATGCCGGGGCTTGGAAACTCGAGACCGAGCGCGGTGTCATCATGGACGGCGACAAGAGTGAGCATCTTCTGGAGGCCATTCCCGTGATGGGCTGCTATTGCGACCTTATCGGTGTACGCTCCTTTGCCGGTCTGTCCGACCGCGACTACGACTATGCCGAGACCGTCATCAACCAGTTTGTGAAATACAGCGGGCGCCCTGTCTTCGCCATGGAGTCGGCCACCGTCCATCCGCTGCAGGCCTTTGCCGACCTGATCACCATCAGCGAACATACGCCCGACTGGGGCAAGGATGGCCATCGTCCGAAGGTGGTGCTGAGTTGGGCTCCCCACTGCCGTGCCCTGCCTCAGGCTGTTCCCAACTCGTTTGCCGAGTGGATGAATGCCGCTGACGTCGACCTCGTGGTAACCCATCCCGAGGGCTATGAACTCGACCCGCTGTTTGTGGGCAACGCCCGCGTGGAGTATGACCAGATGAAGGCCCTCGAAGGTGCCGACTTCGTCTACGCCAAGAACTGGAGCTGTCCCGGTGTGACCCGTCCCGCAGACTACGGCAAGATTCTCAGCAAGGATATGTCGTGGACCATCGATGCCGCCCACATGGCCGTGACCAACAACGGCAAGTTCATGCACTGTCTGCCTGTTCGCCGCGGCCTCATCGTCACCGACGATGTCATCGAGAGTCCCAACTCGCTCGTCATCCCCGAGGCTGCCAACCGCGAGATTTCAGCCACCGTTGTCATCAAGCGGATGCTGGAGAGCCTGTCGTGATGTCATAAGACCCAAAGAAAGCCGGGGCATGCACTTCGCATACCCCGGCTTTTTTCAGTTTTTACTTTTTTTGTTACTTGCGGTATCCGCACTTGGGGCAAACCCCGTTCTCATCGAGCGAGATGCCGCAGAGGGGGCAGCGGTCAATCTGCTTGCGGGAGTCGAACTCGGCGCTGGCGGCATTCACGCCACTGGTGAAGGTGAGTTTGGCAATGTTGAGTTTGTCCTTGAGCAAGTCATAGACAATCTTGATCATGCCCTCGACGGTCATCGTCTCCTTGGTCACCACGAGACGGGCATCGGGATAGGCGGTGGCCAGTTCGGTCTTGAAGGCTTCACCCTTCATCTTGTTCTGGGGATGGCCGTTCTTGATGCCCTGTTTCTCATATACATCGAGGATGGCGGGCAGCAGCGGGTCGTCTTCGCGGAGAATCAGCGCGTGGTCGAAATTCTTGAGCACATCCCATGCCACCTTCTGAATCTCGTTGCAGGGATAAACCATGTTGACACCTTCGTTGACAGAGTCTTCCACCTCAATGGTGAGAACGCCGGTATGGCCGTGGAGATACTGGGCCTCGCCCTGGAATCCATAGAATCTGTGTGCATACTGCAGGTCGAATGTTGTGATACTTCTCATAATCGTTACTTATTTAAAAGGTTCATACTAAACTGAATGGTTCTCTTGTTTTCTGGTGCAAAGATAGGCATAATCAACATTCAAAGCAAACAGGTTCTTTCTATCAGATGATAGATTTTATCAATACTGCATCAAAAAAACAGGTCGAAAAGGATGATGCATTGGGAATTTTTATGTATTTTTGCCCTTAGAAACAAAGCCTGATACTTTTCAGTACAATCGCATTCAAGAAAAAAACTGACAACTATTCCGACTATGACACTACAACAGATGGAATATATCGTGGCGGTGTACCGTTGGCGACACTTTGCCAAAGCCGCCGAGGAGTGTGGCGTGACACAGCCCACACTGAGCCAGATGATCCAGAAACTGGAGAACGAACTGGGGGTGAAAATCTTTGAGCGTTCCTCGCAACAGGTGGTGCCCACGGCCATGGGCAAGATGATTGTGGAACAGGCCTGGAAGGTCGTGAACCGTGCCAACCGCATCAAGGACATGGTGAGCGAGGCCAAGGAATCGCTGTCGGGCACCTTCCGTATCGGCATTCTGCCCACCATTGCTCCCTATCTGCTGCCCCGTTTCTTCCCGCAAATGATGGAGGATTATCCGGATCTGCATCTGCACGTGACCGAGATGCAGACCGCCGGACTGGTCAAGGCACTGGAGCGTGGAGAGATAGATGCCGCCATCGCCGTGAGCATGGACGGCATGGACAAACTGGTGCAGACACCGCTCTTCTATGAGCAGTTCTTCGCTTACGTTTCGAAAAAGAGCCGGCTCTACGAGGCGAAGAGCGTGAAAACAGCCGACCTGGGCAACCAACTGCTGTGGATGCTCGATGAGGGTCACTGCTTCCGCGAGCAGTTGGTGAAGTTCTGCAGTCTCAAGTCTGCGGACATGAGCAAGGACACCTACCGGTTGAGCAGCATCGAAACCTTCATGAGAATGGTGGAGGCAGGACTGGGCATGACCTTCATCCCGGAACTGGCCGTCGAACAGCTCACTGGGGAGCAGCGTCAGCTGGTCAGACCCTTTGCCATCCCTATACCTACGCGGCAGGTAGTATTGCTGACCACCACTTCCTTCATCCGCCAACAGTTGCTGCAGTTGCTGGCTGAGTATATCCGCAAGGCGGTGCCGGAGAGGATGCTCAAGTTCAACAACACGGAGCAGCGGGTATGAACCACTACCGAGGGATGAAGGCAAGGTCGAGCAGTTCGCAGACGGACTGTCCCGGCTGTTGACTGCGGAAACAGAGGAAGATGGCGTGTTTGCCTCCGATGGCGGTGAGAGCGGGAAGAGACGCCTCCAAGAGTGTAGACCGACAGGGCATCTCCTTCGTGAGGGTCATGGATCCGAGCAGACGGCCACCCGTCTCTGAACGGGGACTATCGAGCATGATGTCGATAGTGGCATCCAGCCCTTGCGGGATGAGTCGCAGGCTCAAGGCCAGTCCACTCATGCCTCGGGTTTGGCTGAAGTTAAAATACTTGTAGCCCACAACCGAACCGTCAGTGTTGTTGACCACAGGATTATGGTTGACGTCGAGCGCATAGGCAAGTTCGGCCGGACTGCCCTTTGCCATAGCTGGACAATCGTCAGGCAAGCGGCGCGGAGCCACATACGAGCCATGGAAAGTCTTGCGTGGCCAATGGTGCTCCGCAGGCTTCGGCCCCGTGTAATAACAGGCGATACCTGCCGAATATCGTCTGAGCGGAGGCAGTCCGTCGGTAAGGAATCCCTCCGAGGTGTATGCCCCCTCACTGATGCGCACCTTGCCGAACTCCCCTTCTTCCACTTCCACCTCGATGGGAGCCACCATGGCCTGGCGCGAATACTCGTCGAGTCCAGTCTGACGATGGTAGAACACCCACCAGCGGCCATTCACTTCGCAGATACTGCCATGCGTATTGCCATTGGGCGTGGCAGTGAAGACAGGTGTGCCCTGGGCATCGAGGTCGCGGCCGCGTCCGTCGATGATGGTGCCGCCATAGGTAAAGGGTCCCATGGGCGAAGAGCTGTAGGCATAGGCCAAGGTATAGTTGGATGTAGGCAGACCAAACTCATTCTGCCCCGTCATGCGGCTGTAGATGAGGATATACTTGTCCTTGACCTTGCGGATGGACGAGGCTTCGAAGAAACGGAAGATGCCCGGCTGCTTGTAGCCGTTGATATAGTTGTGGAGCACTTGGGTGCCCGGTTTCACGGTGGCCATCGTCGTGGGGTCCAGTTCAGCCACATAGGGTTCGCCGAAGCCCCAATAGCCATACACCCTGCCGTCGTCATCGCGGAAGACAGCGGGGTCGAAACCCAACACGCCGATGGTCTTGGAGGGCGAGGCGGGGTCCCAGTTGATGACCTCGAAAGGCCCGTCGGGGCGATAGCTCTTCGCCACCATGCCTTTGCGCCCGCCAGACTGGTTGTTGGGATAGAGATAGTAGCAACGCCTGCCAGCCTCATCGGTGGTCTCCACCACATCGGGAGCATAGAGCACATCCCCACGTTGCTGCCCATCCATATACTCGCCCCGGGCATTGCGCTTCACCTCGAAGATGACGCCCTCATAGCGCCAACGGTCGAGGCTGTCGACGGGAGCCGACCAGGTGACGAGTTCGCGTCCGCAGTACTCGCTGACCATCGAGTCGTGGGAGCCATAGATATACACGCGCTGCCGCCCCGGGTGGTCGGGGTCTTCAAACACATAGGGTTCAGCGTCGGGAATATATTCCCACATCGGGAGATAGGGGTTCTGCGACTTTGCGGAAAGGGTGGGCCCCAAGGCCAGGGTGAGCACAAGCAGTTGTTTCTTCATACGGATGGTTTATTTGAGGCGGCGCAAGTTGCCGAAGGTATCTTTTTCATAAAGGTTGCCACTACCGTCTCTGTAGACCGTCTTGCCGGCCGATCCACCAAGGATGGCCAGCACAACCAGCGCGATGATAATCTGGATGATGAGCCGGATGATGAGGTAGACAAGACCGCCGATGGCAATGAGCGAGGCGATGACATAGATGATGGAGAACAGCGATACCCATACGCCCAGTTTGGCGCCATAGGTATTGATATTCCTGCGGAAGGTGTTAACGAATCCGCCCACAAACACGCCCAACATCAACAGCACGAGCACCATGGTGCTGGCATCTCCCTTCCATCCGAGCAGCCAGTAGACCACAATCATATAGACGATGGCGATGGGCACAGGCAGCACGAAAGCCCAGACGAGCGAGCGGAGATGGATGCCATTATCATCGTCGGGAAGGTCGGCCGCCACCATCAGCACCGCATCATAAATCTTGATGACATAGAGCTGGGCAGCCACCACCAGCACGAAGGGGATGACACGCCACAGGGAACCGAAGAAGCCGTAGCGGTCGTAGTCACACCACCAGAAGACGTCGCCTCCCAGCAATGCATAGCCACCAATCTCGACGGCCGCTACCAGCAGCAGGCAGACGGGGACAATCATCGGCAGCGAGAGGATGAGATCGGCACGGGGGAACTTGACGGTGACAAAGAAGAGGATATAGACAAAGGCCAGCAGCCCTACCACGAGCCAGCAAGGGCCGTAGGAGGAGAAGAACTTGCCGAGTTTGGAGTGGCGCAGGCGCTGCTTCAAGGGCAAGGGGTTTTCCGTCTCTGCCGGGTTGAGTTCGCTCCACTTCAGGTCACTCCTGCTGATTCGGTAGGACCGGTTGCCATGGTCGAAAATCAGGTAAGAGGAGAGGTTGCTCTTCTTGCAGGTGTCGACCTGGATGACGGTTCCTTTCGACAGCGTCAGCACCTGCCGTTGCTTGTCGGTGGCTTCCTTCCATACGCTGTCTTTCAGGACTACCCGATAGCAGTTAACCGAATCGGCAAAGAGCGGGTCAACAACATACTGCTGGGCCAGGGCGGCCAGCGGAGCAAAGAGCAGGCAGAGCCAAAGCAACAGGCACCATTTTGGCGCGGTCAATCGTCGTGATAGGGTCTTCATTGTCATCATGTTATGATAAGTTTTACATTTCCTCTACATTCCCTGATAGATTTGGTTTTGGTCCACTTTCTCCAAGCGGAACCCCCCACCCTTCTTCTTGGGCTCCGGCTGGGGCTCAGCGGCAGGTTCCGTCTTCGGTGTCTGTCCAGGTGCCGTCCGGGGAGTTGTGGCGGGCGAGGTTGCAGGCTTGGCCGAGCTGCCCTCCGACGGTTTGTTGCTGTCCGTTGAGGATCCGCTCTTCCCCTTTCTTCCCTTCTTGCGTTCCTGCATACCGGGAGTCCTGCCCAGTCCTTCCACCTCTTCGTTCTCCTGTTTCTGGAGCGTCATCTCTGACTGTTTATCTGTATCGTTGTTGGTGTACGTGCCCTTCATCTCACCGCCGTTGGCGCTGATGGTCATGAAATAATTGCCATTGAGATGATGGTTGATGGTGGCATCGATGTCGACCAGTCTCACCGTGGTGTTACCGTCCTGCTGGTTGATTTCTCCCTTGAGCCGGTGGGTGACGATGCTGTTGCGGAACTCGACATGGATTCTGCCAAACACAGCGTTGCCCGAAAGCGAGTCGAGGGTGATGGTGGCAGGGAACGACTGGAGTTTTCCGTTCCAGTGTCCGATGACCTGTTCCTCATAGCCGGCCCCCGACGGTTGTTCATCCGATGTGAACTTGTTCCATATCCAGTAAACGCCTGCCAGCACAGCCACCAGCAGGAGAATACGTACCAGCCAAGGCTTCCTGGGCTGATCGCCACCGTTGTTTCCAGTAGAGGTGCCGCTGTTTCCGGAAGCGGTGGTGGTGCCGGTGCGTGTGACCGGCCGCTGCTGTGTTTGCGTGGGAGTCACCCGCGTGGATGATGATGTCCGCGTATTGGATGGGCGCTGCGTGGATGATGGGCGCTGCTGCTGGTTCTGCGCCTGTCGCTGCTGGGCCTCGCGCAGCTGTGCCTGCTGCCGCTCTTCCCGACGTCGGCGCTGCTCCTCGGTGAGTTGCGGTCCGCCCTGTGTCTTCTGCATATAGTCGGCAAACTGCTTGAAGGTCTCCTCATCGGTCGTATACATCTCCCGTGCTACACCACGGAAATCCTTGCTGGCCTGTACTACGTCGAGTTTATTGCTGTGCTTCTTGTCACAGTCAATCATGTTCTTCACCATGCGCTCCACGTCGGCACTACACTCTTCGCCAAACTTCTTCTTGCGCCAATAGTTGGTCAGGGCGTTGATGGCTTCAATCTCAGCCCCATCGAGATACTCCTGGTTCTGCTGCAGTTGCTGCAGGGCCTTGTCCCACAGTTTCATTCGCATCTTGAAGATTGTCTCCTGCATATCTTTCTATTCGGTTCTACTGAAAAAAAATGGGTTCAACTGATAAAAACGGGAAAAGGTGGGTCAAGATGGAAGGCCACCATTGTCTGGTTCCCTCCATGCGAAGACCCACCTGTCTATGAAAATGAAAAGTTACTCAACGGAAATCTTGGCCACGGCAGCGATGGCATCGTCGAGTTCCTCGCGCGACTTCACACCGTTGATCTTCAAGGTAAAGTCGATGGCCTCCTGCCCCACATTGGCGTGGACATGGAGAATACCCTCATTGTCAACCTCGAACACCACATCGATTCGGGTTCCCTTAGGCCAGTTCTGCGTGATTTGGAGCACCCGGTCTTCGAGCATCGTGCAGAAGCGCTCTTCCACCATATCCTCCGTTTCGGGATTGGTGAAGTCGCTCTCGAACACCTTCATCGACACCTGTCGCTGGTTATCGAATCCGGTGGTAAAGGTATCTACCACCTTGGTGGGCAGCGAGTTGTTGGCGAAGACGAGGTTTTTCACCATCGGGTTGCCGTTGGAATCGTTGCAGTCTGTACCATAGGTCTTGCTGGTGACATTCACCACGCGGGCTCTCGGCCCTTTGATGGGTGCGGGACGTTCGTCGATGTTGCCCTCCTCATAGTCTTCCATGGCCTGTGAGTAGGCAGCGTTCATGGCATAGATGGCGGCACCCTTGGCCACACACTGGTCGGGATCGCTGAGCTTGGCGTCGCAGTTGAACTCGGCATCAAGCCGCTGCTTCACCTGTGGCATACGGCTGCTGCCTCCCACGAGCAGGAACTCCAGTTCGTCGTTGTAACCCTTCTGTCGGGCGATGTCAATGGTCTTGTGGGTGCAGTCGATGGTCTCTTCCAGATGGTTCTTGGTGAGGGCGTCGAAGATTTCGCGCGACACCTCGAAACGGGCCGAAAGGCCGTCATACTGTACGTTGCACTTCACGGTCTCCTTCGACGAGAGCAGTTTCTTCTTGTTCTCGGCTTCGAGCAGCAGGGTGTTCTTGAGCACCTCGTCGTCCATGGTATAGGAGGTGCCGTTCTGTTCGTTGAAGTTGTCGAGCATGAACTGTGCGAAGTCGGTGTCCCAGTCCACACCTCCGAGGTGGTGGTCACCGCCGGTGGCAATCACCTTGATGGCGCCATTGTTCACATTGATGATGGTCACGTCGAAGGTACCGCCTCCGAGGTCATACACGAGCACAGTCTTCTTCTCGGTCGTCTTCATGCCGTATGCGATGGCGGCAGCAGTGGGCTCGTTGATGATACCCAGCACGTTGAGTCCGGCAATCTCTCCGGCCTGCTTGGTCTGCATGCGCTCCTTGGTGCCGAAATAGGCTGGACAGGTAATCACGACATCGTTCACGGGTTCGGGATTGTCGCCCAGGTCGTTGGCATCCTGCACGAGTTTCTTCAGGATGAGGGCCGAGATTTCAGAGGGGTCACGGTGATAGGGGAAGGTGTTGGTGGCCTTGTCGAAGGCGGCATCCACACCCATGCTGCGCTTGATGAAGCTCACGGTGTTCTGGGGCTCGGTCACGAGCATGCCTTTGGCATCGGCTCCCACAATACTCTTGTCTTCACTCTCGAAATAGACAACGGAGGGGGTGGTGAGACTGCCGTCGAAGTTGGTGAGCACTACCGCCTGGTCAAACTTGTCCATCTGTGCGATACAGCTATAAGTGGTTCCTAAGTCAATGCCGTAGACGGCACGGGTTTTATCAAATTCTGCCATGATAATTGATGTATATTATAGGTTACTGATTTGCTGAAATTTATCTGTTGTTTCTCTTATTTCTGGGGATTGGGGGCAACGGAGAGCTTGTAGACCTTGATTTTGGCCTGACGGATGATGCGTCCAGTCTCATAGTTTCGGAAACCGGTAGCGATACATGCTGCCACGGTATTGGCTTTGGCAGGGTCATCGGTTGCCTCGGTCTTGAGTGCTTTATGCTCCTTGGGCTTGTATTCGTCGCCGGGCTGTGGGGTGAAACACTCGATGGAATACTGGTCTTCGAGCAGGTCGGAGATAAACAGCATATTGTTTTCGAGGAGCCGCTTCAGCGCCTTCACATCCACTGTTTCGTCATCGGGGTTGAGATGGCTGTTGGTATCGGCCACGCGCTCATACACCTGGATGATGTCGGCCAGATAGCCCTTGGTCAGGTCTTCAAGGAAGCCTTTCTTGTACTGTTGCAGTTCGTGGTGGAGTTCCTTGACCATCCTCTCCTGGTAGGCGGCATTGTCAACGGCCTCGGCCAGTTTGGCCACCTGCGCCTTCAGTTCTTCCAACTGCTTGCAGCAGTCACAGGAGGCGACTGCTTCCTGGGGCACTACTGTTTCCACGGGTTTCTCGGCAGCGGGAGTTTCGGGGGTCACAGGAGTTTCAGAGGTCACAGGAGTTTCAGAGGTCTCAACCGCAGACTCGGCAGTTTGCTCGGGTTCTGTCTCTCCGGCAGTTGCCGAGCCCACCTCCATAGGCTCTGCATCTGCAGGCGTTTCCATCCGCTCAAGAATTCCTTGTACTTGGCGCTTCAGGTTTATAACATCTTCCTTCAAAGAAGCAAGTTCTGTGTCGTTCGTGAAAAGGCCCATAATCGGTTGTTTTAGGTTAAGTATTATTGGATGTTTTCTTTATCGCCTGCAAATATAATGAAAAATACTGATTCTTCCAACTTTTTGTCGTTATTTTTTTATGTGTCAACTGATTGCCCTATTCAGTTGACAACTGATTGCCCTATTCAGTTGACAACTGA
>JAEDMP010000058.1 GCA_016302965.1 Bacteroidaceae bacterium | reverse complement strand
ACCAAAAAAGTTGGACTCTTCGCTTTCCGAAGAATCCAACTTGATGAGGAGACTTGATGCACGTGGCAGAATGTCAAATGGGGAAAAGGCGTGACGCCGCTTCGGCTTCAGTTCCCGTGAGTATACGTACTTCGCCTCTCGGACGGTATTCGAAGTTGATAAACTGCAGCAGCAGAATGGCCAGAAACTGGTGGTCGGCCGAATAGCATACTTCAGCGCGGATGTTGCCTACGGGAATATGGCGTATGGGGCATGCTGGCTGCATCCGGCTGTCCAGTTCCTGAGGCTGGGAGTCGAGCAACTTCGATAGTTGTTCGCCGTTGTGTACCGTGTATTCAAAGGTGGCACCCTTGACAGGACTTTCCGTTGGGTTATAGACTGCGGACTCCACGAGCCCGAAAAGATGATGACGGATGGTGATATGGCTGTTGTTGGCGATGGCCGGTGCCATCTCCATTTTCTTGATTTTTGTCATGAATGTCTGTGTTTTGTCTGTTATTGAATAAAGGAATACATGTAATGGGGGAAGATACCGATGGATCTTCTCCGGACGAAAAAAAAGAGCAGCAAGGATAATAAAGTACTAACACAGAAGGCGTCTCAGGGCGATGACATAGTAATCGCGTGAGACTACTGGCGGAAGCGAAAGGCGCTTCTGCCTCTGACAGAAATAAGGGAGGTGGTAAGGATTGGGGGGATATGTAGCGAGAAGACGGGCGGTGCCTTTGCCGCCTGCAGTCCCAGAATAGGGGACAACACGCTGGGGGCGCGACAGGCTGAGGCGCATCGATGAGGCATAATCCTCAAAGGTGGCTGCCGCCTTCCGGTGTGAATCGTTCTCAGAAACCTGGGCAAGACAGTCCTTCCTGTCGGTCACGGGGCTGTGGCCAACAGTCTCTGCCATCATCCTGATGGGGGTGAGGATGAGCAAGAGCAACCATATCATATACCGGGTCTTCATCTGAATGCAAATTTACATCATTTTTGGATGACAACCAAAGGATGGGCCGGGAAATTGGGCTCCCGTTCTTCTGATTTTGAGATTATTAACAATAGCCGCCCCTCCATTTCTTCCTGCAATGCTTGATGGTTTCCCCACTTTTCATTACCTTTGCACCCGTCCAATCATCCATCTTTTCTATCATTATCTTTCATTATCCCTTATCTGCCATGGCACGATTCTCCATCATCACCATCAATTACAACAATGCCAGCCAACTCCGGCGCACCATCGAGAGTGTACTGGCCCAGACCTTTCGCGACATCGAGTTTATTGTCATCGACGGAGGTTCTACCGACAACAGCCTGGAGGTGATACGTGCGTTTACCAATCGTATCGACTATTGGGTGTCGGAGCCCGACCGGGGCATCTATCATGCCATGAACAAGGGGATGAAGCAGGCCCATGGCGAGTATGTGAACTTCATGAATGCCGGTGACTCTTTTCATGCGGCAGATGTGCTCGAAGAGATTGACCGTCAACTGGGTGATGCAGACATCCTGTTCGGCAACGTTTGCGATGCTGCTACAGGGCGCCGATACGGAGGCATCCGGGCCGGGAGCGAGGTCACGTTCCTCACGCTGAAGAAGGAGATACTCTGTCATCAGGCCACCTTCTACCGGCGGGAGGTGCTCGAACGTCATCCCTACGATGAGTCGTTGCGGATTATCGCCGATTGGAAGGTGAATGTGCAGGCCATCATTTTCGACAACTGCAAGGTGAGGGCAGTGGAGACGATGGTGGCCAACTATGACCTCACGGGACTGAGCACCACGCAGCGCCAGTTGCATGCCGATGAGCGCCAGCGTGTGATGGCAGCGTTGTTCCCGCCACGAGTGCTGAAGGATTATGAACGGCTCTATACCGATGAGGAGATGCCCATCGTCACCCTCTTGCCCGAGTTGAAGAAGCGGGGCAGGGTGCAGCGGATAGCCTATCGGATAGTGAAGCTGCTGCTCCGTTGACTCCTGTGCCTTTTCAGTCTCGAAACGGAGCATATTGACAGTCAATCAAAATAACAGTAAGTGAATAGGCACACTAATCGTTTGTTATGCGTTGAGACAACGTAAATAGAGTCCCAGAGAGGGCGTGTCATAAATCATGACTCGCCCTCTTTTGTAAAAGGTAAATGATAGAATTTCGTTACAATCATTTGCTATTATTTGTTAATTTGTAGGAATATAGAGTTTTTTCTGATATTTTTTATCCTTTTTTGAGAGAAGTTCTGTATTTTTGCAGTTCAGATAATATATCTGATACCCAAGTTAACCAGAAATGTATGAACATCAAATGAAAACTCCTGTCATCCTGACCCCATGAAGAGAGTTCAGAGCATGTTCACAGATACAATGACAGAATAAAAACATGACAACAACAAGACAGATCGTAGAGTGTGTGCCCAACTTCAGCGAAGGGCGCGATCAGGGTGTAATCAGCCAGATTACACGGGAGATAGAACGGACAGAAGGTGTGAAACTGCTGGATGTTGACCCCGGTGAAGCCACCAACAGAACGGTGGTGACCTTTGTGGGCGAACCCGCTGCAGTGGTGGAGGCTGCTTTCAGAGCCGTGAAGAAGGCAGGCGAACTCATCGACATGAGCAAGCACCACGGAGCACACCCCCGTATGGGAGCCACCGATGTGCTGCCACTCGTGCCCGTGAGCGGAATCACGCTTGAGGAGTGTGCCGTGCTGGCCCGACAGTTGGCCCAGCGCATCGCCGACGAAATCCGGATTCCCTGCTACTGCTATGAAGCGGCTGCGCTGAAGCCCGAGCGCAAGAACCTCGCCGTTTGCCGCGAAGGCGAATATGAGGCCTTGCCCGACAAACTCGCCCATGCAGAGACCGCACCTGACTATGGCACCCGTCCCTTCGATGAGGGGGTGGCACGTACGGGATGTACTGTGGTGGGCGCACGCGACTTCCTCATTGCCGTGAACTTCAACCTCAACACCACCTCGACCCGTCGGGCCAATGCCATTGCCTTTGATGTCAGGGAGAAGGGACGCCCCGTAAGAGAGGGTAATCCTATCACTGGCAAACCTATTGTCGCTCCCGATGGCACGACGCTGATGAAGCCTGGCACACTGCCCGCCACCAAAGCCATTGGATGGTATATTCAGGAATACGGAATCGCCCAGGTATCGATGAACATCACCGACATCAACGTAACGCCATTGCATGTAGCCTTTGACGAGGTGTGCCGATGCGCCCAAAACAGAGGCCTGCGCGTCACGGGTACAGAGATTGTAGGGTTAGTGCCTGAGCGCACGCTTCTGGAAGCCGGACGCTATTTCCTGGCCAAGCAGCACCGCTCGGCAGGTATCCCCAAAGAGGATATCCTTCAGATAGCCATCAAGTCGATGGGACTTGATGACCTGAAACCCTTCGATGCCCACGAGAAAGTGGTGGAGTATCTGTTGGAAGCGGAACAGGAGCCCCGGAGCGGCCACCTCACCAGTCTGACTGTCAAGGATTTTGCAGACGAAACCGCACGCGAGAGTCCTGCCCCCGGTGGTGGTTCGGTGGCTGCTTGTATGGGAGCGATGGGAGCAGCCCTGGGAACGATGGTGGCCAACCTCTCCTCCCATAAACCCGGATGGGACGATCGTTGGGAGGAATTTGCCGTGCTGGCCGAAGAGGGCATGGCGCTGGAAGAACAACTGCTGAGACTGGTCGACGAAGATACCGAGGCTTTCAACCGTATTATGGCCGCCTTCGGTATGCCCAAGTCCACTGATGAGGAGAAACGTCTTCGCTCAGAGGCCATCCAGCAGGCAACACTCTTTGCCGCCCAGGTGCCGCTGGAAACGATGAAAACGGCGATGAAAGTGTTCCCCCTCTGTCGGTTGATGGCAGAGAAGGGCAATCCCAACAGCGTCTCTGACGCCGGAGTGGGAGCACTGGCCGCCCGGGCAGCCGTGATGGGTGCCGGGCTGAATGTGAAAATAAATGCCAGTTCGCTCAAGGACAAGGAAAGAGCTGCGGCATTGGTGGCCGAGGCCGACCGGATGATGGCCGAGGCGGAACAGGCCGAAGCCGCCATCATCCGTCAAGTCCATGACGTCATCAACAGATAATATCCGTCACATCAACAATCCCCCATATCATTATCCATGACAAACCAAGCATCCTTTGAATCACAAATCAGGGCAGGAATCCCCGATGTGCTGCCCCCGGCCAAAGCATACGACCGGCAGATGAACCATGCCCCCAAACGCAAGGACATACTGACACCGGAAGAAAAGAAACTGGCCCTCCGCAATGCCCTGCGCTATTTCCCCCAGCATCTCCATGCCCAGCTGGCCCCCGAGTTTGCCCGCGAGTTGCAGGATTATGGCCGTATCTATATGTACCGGTATCGGCCCGAGTACGACATCTATGCTCGACCCATTGACCAATATCCCCATCGGTCGGAACAGGCGGCAGCCATCATGCTGATGATACAGAACAATCTCGACCCTGCTGTTGCCCAGCATCCCCACGAACTCATCATCTATGGTGGCAACGGAGCCATCTTCCAGAACTGGGCCCAGTACCGGCTGGTGATGAAATATCTGAGCGAGATGACCGATGAGCAGACGCTCGTGATGTATTCAGGCCATCCGCTCGGCCTCTTCCCCTCCCACAAGCGTGCCCCAAGGGTAGTGGTGACCAACGGAATGGTCATCCCCAACTATTCGAAGCCCGACGACTGGGAACGGCTCAATGCCCTCGGCGTGAGCCAGTACGGACAGATGACGGCTGGCTCCTACATGTATATCGGTCCGCAGGGCATCGTCCATGGCACCACCATCACCGTGCTCAATGCCGCCCGCAAGCAACTCGCCCATGATGCGCAGCACAGCGACATCCACGGCATGCTCTTTGTCTCGTCAGGACTTGGCGGCATGTCGGGCGCACAGCCCAAGGCCGGCAATATTGCCGGCGTGGTGAGCGTGGTGGCCGAAATTAATCCGCTGGCCGCCGAAAAACGCCACCGACAGGGATGGGTGGACGAGTTGCACGACAGTCTCGACGAACTCATGCCTGCCATCCGTGAGGCCGTAGCTCAGAAACGCACCGTCTCGATGGCCTACGTGGGCAATGTGGTGGACCTCTGGGAGCGGCTCGCCGATGAGCAGATGCCTGTGGACCTCGGCAGCGACCAGACCTCACTCCACAATCCCTGGGCGGGAGGATACTACCCCGTGGGACTCTCGCTTGAAGAGTCGAAACAGATGATGGCTGATGAGCCCGACCGTTTCCGTGAACACGTGCAGGCCTCGCTCCGCCGACAGGTGGCGGCCATCAACCGGCTGACCGCCCGTGGCATGTATTTCTTCGACTATGGCAACGCCTTCCTCCTGCAGTCGCAGCGCGCCGGAGCTGACATCATGGGGGCCGACGGACACTTCCGCTATCCCTCCTACGTACAGGATATCATGGGCCCCCTATTCTTCGACTACGGTTTCGGACCCTTCCGCTGGGTTTGCACCTCGGGCGACGAGGCCGACCTGGCTGTGACCGACCGCATCGCGGCCGAGGTGATGGAATCCATCATGAAGCAGGCTCCCGACGAAATCAAGCCGCAGATGGCCGACAATATCCATTGGATCAAAGAGGCCGGCAAGAATAGGCTGGTGGTGGGGTCGCAGGCTCGCATCCTCTATGCCGATGCCGAGGGAAGAACCCGCATAGCGCTGGCCTTCAACGAGGCCATCCGTCGGGGGGAAATCACGCGACCCGTAGTGTTGGGACGCGACCATCACGACGTGTCGGGTACCGACTCGCCTTTCCGTGAAACCAGCAATATCTATGACGGTTCGCAGTTCTGTGCCGATATGGCCGTGCAGAACGTTATCGGCGACGCTTTCCGCGGAGCCACTTGGGTGTCGCTCCACAACGGCGGAGGCGTAGGCTGGGGCGAAGTGATCAACGGCGGTTTTGGCATGGTCATCGACGGAAGTCAGGAAAGCGACAGCCGCATCCGCGAGATGCTCTTTTGGGACGTGAACAATGGAATAGCCCGCCGCAGCTGGGCCCGCAACGAGGGTTCCGTTCGCAGCATACGGCGTGAGATGGAGCGCACCCCGGGACTCGAAGTCACCTTGCCGCATCTTGTTGATGATGCCACAATCGAATCCGTCTGTTTCTAACCTTTTCCTATTCATTTATCATGCATCAAATCAAAGACAATATGGCTGTATACCAAATATCTGCCGAACATCTGTCCATCGAACAGATTGGAGAAATCATCAAGACCGGTGGCAAACTCGAACTCAGCGAGGATGCCCGCAACCGCATCGTGCGCTGCCGTGAGTATCTGGACAAGAAGATTGCCAAGAGTGAAAAACCCATCTATGGCGTGACCACGGGCTTTGGCTCTCTCTGCAATGTCTCGATAGGCAAGGATCATCTGGCCAAACTGCAAATCAACCTGATGAAGTCGCACGCTTGTGGAACAGGTGACCGTGTGCCCAACGAGATTGTGAAAATCATGCTGCTACTCAAGATACAATCGCTCAGTTATGGCTATTCGGGCTGCAAACTCGATACGGTGGAGCGACTGGTCGACTTCTTCAACCGCGATGTCTACCCCGTGGTTTATATGCAGGGATCACTGGGTGCCTCGGGCGACCTGGTGCCCTTGGCCCACCTCTGTCTGCCTTTGGTGGGCATGGGCGAGGTGGAATATCAGGGCAAGGTTATCACCGGAGCCAAACTGCTGCAGATGATGCGCTGGAAACCCATCCAGTTGGCTTCGAAAGAGGGACTCGCACTGCTCAACGGTACGCAGAACATGAGCGCGTTTGCCGTGTGGGCTTTGTTGCAGAGTAAACGCCTCAGCGACTGGGCCGACCGCATCGCTGCCATGTCGCTCGATGCTTACTGCGGACTGGTGGAACCTTTCACCGATGCCGTACATCAGGTGCGACCTCATCGCGGACAGATAGAGACGGCCTCCCACATGCGCCAGCTGCTCGAAGGCAGCGAAATCGTGGAGAAGCCCAAGGCTTACGTGCAAGATCCCTACTCATTCCGCTGTGTGCCCCAGGTGCACGGAGCAGCCAAAGACACCATCGCATACGTAGAGCAGGTCATCGACACCGAAATCAACTCGGCTACAGACAACCCAACGGTCTGTCCCGACGAAGACCTGATTATCTCGGCAGGTAACTTCCACGGTGAGCCCATTGCCTTGCCCATGGATTTCCTGGCCATCGCCCTGAGCGAACTCGCCAACATCTCGGAGCGGCGTATCTACAAACTCGTTTCCGGAACCCGCGGACTGCCCAGTTTCCTTGTGGCCAACCCCGGAATCAACAGCGGATTCATGATTACACAGTATACGGCGGCGGCGGTGGTGAGCCTGAACAAGAGTCTCTGCACACCCTCGTCCGTCGACAGCATCCCCTCGTGCCAGGGGCAGGAAGACCATGTGAGCATGGGAGCCAACGCCGCCATCAAACTATATAAGGTGGTGCTCAACACCGAGCGCGTGCTCGCCATCGAACTGTTCAATGCCGCCCAGGCGCTGCAGTTCCGCCGACCCCTGAAATCCTCGCCCGTCATCGAGCGGATTTTCGACCAGTATCGCCAGTCGGTGCCCTTCATCATCAATGATGAGGTCATGTTCCCCCACATCCAGGAGTCGGTTGACTTCCTCCGCAATGCCTGATGACTATGCGAACGGTTGTTGTGAACATCAAAACCCTGGCCTGTGTCGATACCGACCCGAAAGAACGCCTGCAGGGCGAAGAAATGGCTGGCATGCCCACTATCGACAACGCCTATCTGCTGATGGAGCAGGGCCGGATAACCGCTTACGGACGGATGGACGAATGGGCAGCTGCGGGTATGCATGCCGACTTAGAGGTGGATGCTGAGGGAGGCATGGTGCTGCCTGCATGGTGCGACCCCCATACCCATATTGTCTATGCCGGAAGCCGCGAGGGAGAGTTTGTCGACAAAATCAGAGGAATGGGCTACGAAGAGATAGCACGGCGAGGCGGTGGAATCCTCAACTCTGCTGACAGGCTCCATGCCTGTGCTGAAGACGACCTCTTCAGGCAGGCCAAGGGCCGCGCTCTGGAGATGATGGCCAAAGGTACGGGATGCATCGAAATCAAGAGTGGCTACGGACTGAACACGGCTGACGAACTCAAGATGTTACGCGTCATACGCCGGCTGAAGCAGGAATTGCCCGTGAGAATCGTCTCCACCTTTCTCGGGGCCCACGCCGTGGCCCGAGGCATGAGCCAGCCCGATTATGTACGCTTGGTGGTGGAGGAGATGATTCCCGAGGTGGGACGCCAGCAGCTGGCCGACTTCGTCGACGTGTTCTGCGACCGCGGATTCTTCACACCGGCTGACACCGACCGCATCCTGGAGGCTGCTGCCAAATGGGGCATGCGGCCGAAGATTCATGCCGATGAACTGGCTTCGTCGGGTGGGGTGGAGGTTGGCGTGGCCTGGCAAGCGCTCTCGGTGGACCATTTGGAAAGCATGGAGCTGAGACAGATAGAGACCCTGCGTGGCAGTGTGACCATGCCAACGGCACTGCCTGGTACCTCCTTCTTTCTCAACATGCCTTTTGCTCCGGCCCGCCAGCTGATTGATGCCGGACTGGGAGTGGCTGTGGCGTCCGACTATAACCCCGGTTCCACACCCTCGGGCGACATGAAGTTTGTAGTCTCGCTGGCCTGCATCAAGTTGAGGCTCTTACCCGCCGAGGCCATCCGCGCTGCCACCCTCAATGCTGCCTATGCCATGGGGCTTAGCGCCGACTATGGGTCGATAGCCAAAGGCAAGGTGGCCAACTTCTTCATCACCTCGCCCATCCCCTCGGTCGACTTCATTCCTTATGCTTACACCACGCCCCTCATCCGCAAGGTGTTTCTGCAGGGCAAGGAGCAATCTTTCTGAATCATTATTGAAAACAACACCGGTGGCATGAAGCATTATCCACCCCCTTTACATTACCTGATAGAATATTTATGGGAAGAAACAAATTCTCTCAACATGAGATAGACATCATCGGGATGCTGCTGCGCAAGAAGAATGCAGGCACCCGGTTTCAGCAGAAAGCCATCCGACACCAGTTGCGGGTGAATTTCGAGTTTAATATTTCCGATTTCAACGAGCAGGGCAAAGCCTTCGGCGAAGAGGAACTGCACGCTGCCATCAAGCGCGGAGCCATACAAATCCTCGACGATGCCACCATTGCATCGATGAAGGAGAAACGTGCCCGCGACAGAGCACGCGATGAGGCCGCCAAAGAACAGGAGGCGCTGGCCAATGGAGCCACCGACTGGAAGGAAGCCATGAGAGAATGGGAAGAATGGGAACAGAACAATGAGGGTGCATAGCTGCCCGCACCCCCGCAAGGCCGGGAACAGGAAGAATCCTTCCGCATCTATACCAAATCGTAGATGCCGGAAGGATTCTTTCTTTTCAGTACTTCGAGCTCCAGGTCCTTTCCTACGACAATGCCATAGC
This sequence comes from Bacteroidaceae bacterium, assembly GCA_016302965.1. Lineage (GTDB taxonomy): Bacteria > Bacteroidota > Bacteroidia > Bacteroidales > Bacteroidaceae > Prevotella. The sequence continues at coordinate 5,907 of JAEDMP010000058.1, read as the reverse complement.
TGGCCAGAACAGAAGCCACCGTTTTCCGGGCCAATTCGGGATGGTTGTTCTCCTCACTCAGATGGCAAAGCCACACGCGTTTGATTTTTTCCGTGACATTTTCGGCGATTGCCTGAGCGCAATGGAGATTGCTTAGATGGCCGTTGCCGCTGGAGATGCGACGCTTGAGATGTTCGGGATAGGGACCCGACTTGAGCATCTCCTCGTCATGGTTGGCCTCGATGACCAGATAGTTGGCATTGGAGATGAAGGGCTTCATGCTGTCGGTCACGCAGCCTGCATCGGTGATGATGCAGAAGGTGGTGTCGTCGGCCACGATCTGAAAACCGATACACTCAGTGCTGTCATGAGGAACGCCGAAGGGAGTGACCGTGAAGTCGCCCAGCGTGATGGTCTCGTCCTTTTGCAGCAGATGCTGAAGGTCGAAGGGGATTTTTTTCGATACACAGTAGTTCTTGATGATGCCCTGGTGTATCTTGGATGTGGTGTAGACGGGCAGATGGAGGTCGCTGCTGAGATTGCCCACCGATTTCACATGGTCGGCATGGTCGTGGGTGACCACGATATGATGGATGCTGGGAAGGGAAAGGCCATAGTCTCTGAAGTGTTTTTTCAGAGACCTGATGCCCACTCCCGAGTCTATGATGAGTCCGTCGGAGTCAGTAAAAAGAAAGTAGCAGTTGCCACTACTACCGCTACCCAATGAGATAAATCTAAGCATGGTGATGGTTTATTTTACTGCAAAGGTAAGAAAAAAAAGTCACTAATGAGCGAGTTGGGCAGCTTTTTGATTATTTTTTTGTTTCTGTTTGCAATTATTACACAATTGTGTGGGAACACATTCATTTTTGACGAAAAAAAATGGGCAATCGTTTGCTTGTTTCGAAAAAATCGTTTACCTTTGTAATCGTTATCCTGAAAACAATCTTTTTTACCTTAAAAGACTAATACCTATTGAAGAAAGAAAAGCGACTGCCTGTGAGGGTAGTCGCTTTCATGTTTCTCTCTGTCTCGGAATGATTCTATCCGGAAAGTCATTCTTTTCGGAAAGGCATACCGTTATGCTTTTCGATATATTTCATCTCTCGCAGAATCTTGTTTTTGCGCTTCACCATATAGGGCGAGGGCGCAGCAGAACTGTATTTGCGGGGATTAGGCAGTGTGGCGGCAATGAGGGCACACTGGCCCTTGGCCAGCTGGGAGCAAGGCAGGCTGAAATGCCATTGGGCTACGGCCTCGGCACCATAGATGCCATCGCCCATCTCGATGGAGTTGAGGTAGACCTCCATGATGCGCTCCTTGCTCCACATCAGTTCGATGAGTGTTGTGAAATAGGCCTCAAGCCCTTTGCGCACCCAAGTGCGGCCTGGCCACAGGAACACGTTCTTGGCCGTCTGCTGGCTGATGGTGCTGGCACCCAACTTGCGTTTGTTGTCCTGACGGTTGCGCTTGGCAGCCTTCTCGATGGCCTCGAAGTCGAAGCCATGGTGGGAGAGGAAACGCTGGTCTTCGCTGGCGATGACAGCCAGTGGCATGTAGGGAGTCATCTCGCGCAAGGGCACCCAGTGGTGACGCAATTTGATTTCCTTGCCCTCCGCAATCTGCTCACCAAGACGGATGAACATCAGTGGCGTGAACCATACGGGAAGGAAACGGAAGGCCACAACAGCAAGAATGGTGGAGCCGAAAAAGGCTACCACCATCCATTTCACGATTTGCTTGAATCGTCTGTAAATATTGAACATTCAGTCGTTCCGTGTGTCGTTTTACTTGCCTGCTTCAGCATTGGCAGCGTTGATCATCTCCTGGCTGGCATACATGTAGATTTCTACACGGCGGTTCTGGGCCTTGCCGGCAGCGGTCTCGTTGGAAGCAACGGGATTCTCCTGACCGAAACCATCAACACTCTTAATCTGGGCGCTGGACACGCCGAGGCTCTTCAGATAAGAAGAAACGGCATTGGCGCGGCTCAGAGAGAGATCCTTGTTCTTCTGGATGCTCTGCTCGGCGGTGGAGTTTTTCCAGCCGGTATTGTCGGTGTAGCCCTGGATGGCTACGTCGCAGCCGGAGTTGTTGTTCAGCACCTTGGCAAACTCGGTCAGAGAGGTCTTGGCCTCGGAAGCGAGTGTGGCAGAACTGGTGGAGAAGAGAATACCGGAGTCGAAGGTCACCTTCACAGCCTGCAGACCGTTGGCGTCGGTCACCGTCTGTACCTGGGCGTTCTTCACAGCTTCAGCCTCAGCCTTGGCCTTGTCCATCTTCTTGCCGATGATGACACCAGCACCCGTACCAACAGCAGCGCCAACAGCAGCACCAACAGCGGTGTTGCCGGCAATCTTACCTACGATAGCACCGAGCAAAGCACCACCGCCAGCACCGATAGCGGCACCTTTCTGAGTGTTGTTACAGCCTGACAGGATGATGCCAAGGCAAAGCACAAACGAAAATACTTTTAAAATCTTCATCTTTTTAAGGGTTTTGGTTTAAAAATAACTATTTCAATCTGCAAAGTTAATGCTTTTATTCAAAAAAAAGTGCGTTTTCCAAGAATTTTTAGTAATTTTGCAAGCAAAAATCGACAAATTCACAGAATAGTCATGGCTAAAGAACTGAAAGAACTGACAAAAAGGGCTGAAAATTACAGCCAATGGTATAACGACCTCGTGGTGAAAGCCGACCTTGCTGAGCAGTCGGCAGTGAGAGGATGTATGGTCATCAAACCCTACGGTTATGCCATCTGGGAGAAAATGCAGAGACAACTCGACTCGATGTTCAAGGAAACCGGTGTGCAGAACGCCTATTTCCCCCTGCTCATCCCCAAATCATTCCTCTCCAAAGAGGCTGAACACGTGGAAGGATTCGCCAAAGAGTGTGCCGTAGTGACCCATTACCGACTCAGGGCCAAGGAGGACAAGAGTGGGGTAGAGGTGGACCCGGCTGCCCGCCTCGAAGAGGAACTGATTATCCGTCCCACTTCCGAAACCATTATCTGGAATACCTATAAGAACTGGATTCAGTCATGGCGCGACCTGCCCTTGATGTGCAACCAATGGTGTAACGTGATGAGATGGGAGATGCGCACACGCCCCTTCCTGCGCACCTCCGAGTTCCTCTGGCAGGAAGGCCACACCGCACATGCCACCAAGCAGGAAGCTGAGGAGGAAGCCAAGCGCATGCTGAAGGTATATGCCGATTTCGCTGAGAACTGGATGGCTGTGCCCGTGCTCCAGGGTGTGAAGAGTGAGACTGAACGTTTTGCCGGTGCGCTCGACACCTATACCATCGAGGCGATGATGCAGGACGGCAAGGCACTGCAGAGCGGAACCAGCCATTTCCTCGGACAGAATTTTGCCAAGGCTTTCGACGTTACCTATCTTAATAAAGAGAACAAGCCGGAATACGTATGGGCTACCTCATGGGGCGTGAGCACCCGACTCATCGGAGCGCTTATCATGACCCACTCGGATGACAATGGACTGGTGCTGCCCCCGCGCTTGGCTCCCATACAGGTGGTCATCATCCCCATCACCAAGGGTGCCGACCAACTGCAGGCCATCAGCGACAAGTTCGCTCCCGTCATCGACGCTCTCCGCAAGGCCGGTATCAGCGTGAAATATGACGATGCCGACAACAAACGTCCCGGATTCAAGTTTGCCGATTACGAACTCAAGGGTGTGCCCGTGAGACTAGTGATGGGTGGACGCGACCTGGAGAACGGAACCGTCGAGGTGATGAGAAGAGACACGCTCGAGAAGGAGACCGTCTCACTGGACGGCATCGTCGAATACGTGGAACAACTGCTTGAGGACATCCAGAAGAATATCTTCGAGAAGGCCCGCAAATACAGGGACGAACGCGTATACGAGTGTGACAACTATGAGGAATTCAAGGAGCGCGTCAAGAACGGAGGCTTCTTCCTCTGCCACTGGGACGGAACAGCCGAGACCGAGGCCAAAATCAAGGAAGAGACTCAGGCCACTATCCGCTGCGTGCCCTTTGCCTACGAGCAGACACCCGGTGTCGACATGGTGAGCGGAAAGCCCGCCAAGTGTCGTGTCATCATCGCAAGGAGTTATTAATGGAGCGGAAGGATTGCTCTCTTTCTTCTCACGTAAATCAATATCATTCAATGGAATTGGAAAGCAAATACGACCCGAAACAGGTCGAATCGAAATGTTATCAGTATTGGATTGACCACAAACTCTTCAGTAGCAAGCCGGATGGCAGAGAGCCCTATACCGTGGTGATTCCACCACCCAACGTGACCGGTGTGCTCCACATGGGACACATGCTCAACAACACCATCCAGGATATTCTCGTGCGCCGAGCTCGCATGGAAGGCAAGAATGCCTGCTGGGTGCCGGGCACAGACCATGCATCGATTGCCACCGAAGCCAAGGTGGTGAAGAGGCTGGCAGAACAGGGCATCAAGAAGCATGACCTCAGCCGCGACGAGTTCCTCACCCATGCCTGGGACTGGACCCATGAACATGGTGGCATTATCCTCAAGCAGCTGCGCCGACTGGGTGCATCCTGCGACTGGGACCGCACGGCATTCACCATGGACGAGACCCGCTCGAAGAGTGTCATCAAGGTGTTTGTCGACCTCTATAACAAAGGCTACATCTATCGTGGACTCCGCATGGTGAATTGGGACCCCAAGGCACAGACCGCACTCAGCAACGAAGAGGTGGTCTATCATGAGGAGAAATCGAAACTCTATCATCTCAAATACTATCTGGCTCCCGGCTGTGACACGTCGGCAGTGGAAAAGGCGGATGAGGAGAACGTAATCCACCGTGACGAGAAGGGCTACTATGCTGTAGTGGCCACCACCCGCCCTGAGACCATCATGGGCGATACGGCCATGTGCATCAACCCGAAAGACCCCAAGAACCAGTGGCTCAAAGGAATGAAGGTGGTGGTACCGCTCGTGGGAAGAGAGGTGCCGGTGATTGAGGACCGCTATGTGGACATCGAATTCGGTACGGGCTGCCTAAAGGTGACTCCCGCCCATGATGCCAACGACCATGCCCTCGGAAAGACCCACCAGCTCGAGACCATCGACATCTTCAATGCCGACGGAACCATCTCCGCCCAGTCGCCCCTCTATGTGGGTATGGACCGCTTCGAATGCCGCAAACAGATTGCCGCCGACCTGGAAGCGGCCGGACTGATGGAACGGGTAGAGGACTATAATAATAAGGTGGGCTACTCGGAGCGCAATCCCGATACGGTCATCGAACCTCGCCTCTCTCTGCAGTGGTTCCTCAAGATGCGCCATTTTGCCGACATCGCCCTCAAACCCGTGTTGGATGGGGAAATCGTGTTCCATCCCGCCAAGTATGTGTCTACCTACAAGAACTGGTTGGAGAACATCCAGGACTGGTGCATCTCGCGCCAACTCTGGTGGGGACACCGCATTCCTGCCTATTATTATGGGGAGGAACAGTTTGTGGTGGCAGAATCCATTGACGAGGCATTGGAACTGGCCCGCAAGGCTACGGGCAACGATGCGCTTCAGGCTGCAGACCTGCGTCAAGATGACGATGCCCTTGATACCTGGTTCTCCTCCTGGCTCTGGCCTGTCTCGCTCTTTGACGGCATCAACAATCCCGGCAACGAGGAAATCAATTACTATTATCCCACTAGCGACCTGGTGACCGCTCCTGACATCATCTTCTTCTGGGTGGCACGTATGATTATGGCCGGTGAGGAATATATGCAGAAAGTGCCATTCCGCAATGTATACTTTACAGGTATCGTGCGCGATAAACTTGGCAGAAAGATGTCGAAGAGTCTCGGCAACTCTCCTGATCCTATCGATTTGATTGAGAAATATGGTGCCGATGGTGTGCGCATGGGCATGATGCTCTCTGCTCCTGCCGGCAATGACATTCTCTTCGA
>JAEDMP010000122.1 GCA_016302965.1 Bacteroidaceae bacterium | reverse complement strand
CATCGCGCTGAGTCCTCGGGTTGTATCTTGGCTGAGACATGAAGTGCATATCGGAGGCAAAGGTACCACTTTTCTGCGAGACTTCTGTGTACTACAATTCGATTTCAGCGAATGCTATTATTGAATTACAGCATGTTAGTATCAATAGATACTCCCAAAATTGATGAAAATAATTTTGAGGTATCAAACTTGGGTTAAGGACCACTACGATGTGCAGGGGTATCAGGAACACCCAAACACCTGGGATCTCATGGCTTCAGGCAACTATAACGGTACGCTCAACGATACCCCCTGTGCCCTCAATGCCTTCGAGAAGGCAGCAGCGGGTTTCATCCAGCCACTCGACATCAGTAACTCGGATGGAGAAGATATCAATCTTGTTGCCACCGAACTTTCCCAAGATGCTTGCCTCATCCGCTCCAAACAGCCCCACGTCAGTTTCTTCATGGAAAACCGACAGCCGGAGAAATGGGACAAAGGGCTGGTTGGTCACGGGCTGCTGGTGTGGAGGGTAGACAGTGTGCGACCCGAATACTGGGAGAAAAACATCGTGAATGTGACCACCCGCACCGGTTTGCGGCTGGTGCGTGCCTACGGAACTCAGGGCAGTGCCATGAGCGGCGTGGAGGACAACGATTTTGACCCCTTCCCCGGCACTCGTCACATCACGTCACTCACCAACGAGACTCCACGTGCCGATCTGGGCTCCTACGACCGCTATGCTTCACCCGTCATCCTCAACGACATTGCCGAGAACGATGGTATCATCAGCTTCCGTGTGGATGCAGACCCACTGGCCGGCGACCTGCCCATGAGCGATATGCTCTGCCAGAAACTATACGTCACAGCCGAACGGCAGGATGGTGACAGTTGGGTGGGAGAGATCTGGGAGGCAACAGCCGAGACTGTAACCCAGGGTGACAACGAGCAATACTTCATCTATAATCTGGTGCCCAACCATATTGGCATCCGTTCCTCCATGGCAAGCAGCCCCAACCTGGCTCCCGGCATCAACCTGCCTGTTGACAAGGGGGTGAAACTCAGTTTTCTCTATCAGGTTGACGGGAGTGTCTCCATCTCGGCACAGCGTGAGGCCAAAAGCGATGAAAACAGTATCTGGTTCTGTAATTTCACGGATGTGGCACAGTAGGGCGCGGGTGGACTTATGCTGGAACTCGACCGCCATGGTGTGCCCGTTCTGCTAGATGATGTGGAGATAGGGTGGTGCGCCATGCAGCCCTCAGCCTACATGGTATCAGAAAAGAAGATGATTTCGCGTCTGGCCGTTTATCGCACTCTACACTTCTCACATCAACCCGTTACGGATGGCATAACCACTGTTCCAGAGGAACAACCTTACGCCTTCCCCTCCGCTTCCTATCATCTGAGCGGCAGGAAGATACCCGTCAATAGCCATGGTATCATCATCCGCCAAGGTAAGAAATGGATTCAGTAAGTTGCAATTCGGTTCATCGGCATCATTGCCCCTATTTCGCTATTCCAGTCTCTCGCGTTTCAATCTGCTATCCAAGGCATACAATGTCTCGTTAGCATCGTCCTTCTTTGGCCATAGAGCATCACATATTTCATGCCTTATGTATGCCTCTCCCTGTCCTTGATAATGTCAGCGAAATGGTCAATGGCCCACTGCACCATTGGACGGCAGGCATCCATGAACGAATGGGTGCGGGGAGTGAGGGCGTAGTCGGTGCGTGGAGGCACTTCGGCATAGACCTTGCGCACGAGAAAGCCGTCGGCCTCAAGGTTTCTCAGTGTCGTTGTCAACACCTTTTGTGATATGTCTGGAATGGCCTTGCGCAGGTCAGAGAAGCGCATGGGAGCAGGATGATGCATCAGTTGGTGCATCAGCAGAAGTGACCACTTGTCGCCTACTCGCGACAGAATGTTGCGCACGGGGCAGTCGGGGAACAATGTCTCGCCCATTATCATATTCTTGTCCATCTATATAACAAGAACGTGAAAGGCTATCTGTTTATTGCCTTTCACGTTCTGTTTTTCATAGGAAGTGAGGTGTCTCACCTCCCTATTCTTCAACCACACCATCGGTCATGGTATATTGCTCCAGTGAACCGGCCTTGCCTTGAATGCAGATATAGACCAACGATGTGTCGCCCGTACATTTGGTATTGCGGCTAACGCTCGGTGCCACCCTGATGATGCTGCCCGATGCCACGGGTTCCTCCACGCCGTCGAGAACGAATACGCCCTCACCGCTCAGCACCACATACACCTCCTCGTTTTGCTTGTGATGATGGAAGAAGGGAACACTTGTGCCAGGTGCGAGTGTACCGAACGACAATTCCACGGAGGTAGTTCCCAACATGTCTTTTACGAATGCCTTGCCCTCGAATGAGGCAAGATTCCCTACTGTGGCCACGCTGTAGCCCTCAGTCGATTTCACCAATTCTGTCTTGTTCATGATGTTGCTTCTATTGTTGATTTATCGTTGCAAAATTACATCTTTTCTGCAACTCTTGCAAGAAGGCACATCAGGGGAAGTAAGTAACCTGCAAGAAACCATTGCTGATTGCCAGCAGATTACAAAAACAGGAATTAGGAATAATTAAGTTTCCAAAGTCCGTGCAGATTGCAGTACGCTCTGGCACACAGACATTCCTCATTAGTGAAGAACGATGCCTCGGGCTTGCATCCGGGTTTTAGTTCACACCTCAATACCGACTTGGGAGTCAGCAACTCTATCCACTGGATATAGTGCTCGTCAAGCATCGGATGCTCCACACTTCCTACTTTTACGCGGTATCCGAAGTCTGTTTTCTCAACCACAGGCACATGTTTTTCCTGTGCAGCGTCGGTCGTGTTCTCCTTCTGCAGAATCATTGGCTTGCCGCAGCACACCAATTCGCCTGCTCCATGATTCAATACTTCCACTATGTTGCCGCAAATCGGGCAACGATAGATTTCCCTTCGTTTTGTCATAATGTCTCCTTTCTTTTATGAGAGTGCAACGTTACACTCACGTGTTCTCGATGCAAATATAATAAACAATCACCTTATGGCCTATACTTTTATGAGTTTCTTATGTCTATTTAACGTAAGTTCGATGAATTTGAAATAACATGAAAAAGCAACAAATGCACTCATATGTCGGATAAGATTAATAACCTATAAGCCGATAGGTTAATAACCTATAGGCCGATAGATTAATAACCTTATTGGCAGTGAAGTTAACTTGAATAAGCATCATTGCAATATCATCTGCCTCTTTCATATAACTCTTGTCACATGGAGAATTCATCGAACTCACGTTATTTAGCATATTTTATCCCATGATGATAGCATATTCAAGTGGGTCGGTTCTTGTCTGTTGCTCATGTTCACCCACATCGCTGCAAACAAGTTGGCTATGCCTGCAAGGAGGGCAGTCAACCCATGCCAGAACTGAATGAAGCTCCTTTCATTGATGTTATCTTCATTCTTATTTGTTTCTTCAAAAAAAAGATCCAAAACCAGAGTTGAAACTTTTCGACCTGTACGGTTGAACCCTCCCTATCAGCTCGCCATCCGATAGCTTATTT
>JAEDMP010000057.1 GCA_016302965.1 Bacteroidaceae bacterium | reverse complement strand
CCTTGTCGAGGAAATCGAGCTTCACCACGGCAGTGCGTGCAGTCTCATTGCACTTTCCTCCAACAAACCAGTTGTCACTCTTCTTGTCCTTGCGGGCCACGGTGATGTAGCGGGCTGGTTCGGCTTCGAGATAGCGGGAGTCGCTCCAGTCGCAGGGCACGTCGCGGATGAACTGGAAGGCATCGTCATACTTCTTGTAGTTCTCGGGCAGGTCGGCAGCCATCTGGAGTGGCGAATACATCGTGAGATAGAGCGCCAGCTGACCGACGAGCGTGGTATGCACATAGTTGGGGTTGTCGCTCCAGGTATTGAGTTGGGTTTCGAGAATGCCGGGAGTATAGTCCATCGGTCCACCCTGCAGACGGGTGAAGGGTAGGATGACCGTGTGGTCGGGACGGCTACCGCCAAACGCCTCATACTCCGTGCCGCGGGCCGACTCATTGCCCACAAGGTTGGGATAGGTGCGGCAGAGACCCGTAGGCCGCACGGCCTCATGGCCGTTGACCATGATATGATGCTTGGCCGCCTCTTTGAGGACATACATATAGTGGTTGTTCATCGACTGCGAGTAGTGGAAATCGCCGCGGGGGATGATGTCGCCCACATAGCCGGTCTTCACGGCATCATAGCCATACTTGTTCATGAGCTGGAAGGCATCCTTCAAGTGGCGTTCATAGTTCTGGGTACTCGATGAGGTCTCGTGGTGCATCATCAGTTTCACACCCTTGGAGTGGGCATACTCGTTCAGGTATTTGATGTCGAAGTCGGGATAGGGAGTGACAAAGTCGAAGACGTCGCGCTTCCACATGTTGGCCCAGTCTTCCCATCCGATGTTCCATCCCTCCACCAGTACCTGGTCGAGACCGTTGGCGGCGGCAAAGTCGATATATTTCTTCACGTTGGCTGTGGTCGCACCGTGGCGCCCGTTGGGCTTGAGTTGGGTATAGTCTGTCTCGCCCAGTTTCACGGAAGGCAGACCGCTGGTATACTCCCAGCTGCTCTTGCCCACAATCATCTCCCACCATACACCGCAGTATTTGGTGGGGTGAATCCACGAGGTATCCTCAATCTTGCAAGGCTCGTTGAGGTTGAGGGTGAGCGAGGTGGAGAGCATATCGCGGGCATCGTCGCTCACCTTCACCGTGCGCCAGGGGGTGTGACAGGGAGTCTGCATGCAACCCTTCAGACCGGTAGCGTCGGGGGTGAGCCAGGACTCGAACACGAAGGTCTTGTCATCAAGGTTGAGGTGCATGGTAGCGTAATCCTCGCAGGCAGCCTCATGGATGTTGATATACAGTCCGTCGGCCGTCTTCATCTGCAGGGCTGTCTGCACACCGGTCTCCGAGAATACGGAAACGGAAGAGTTGTCCCAGTTCACTGCCTTCTTGAAGCGGGCACGTATTTCGGAGAGCTTGGTCTCCTGGGTCTCCTGCTCCTGGGTGTCGTAGTCGCCGGGGAGCCACCATGCGGTGTGGTCGCCGGTCATGGCAAACTGTGTGTGCTCCTCCTTGATGAGGAAGTAGTTGAGTGAATGCTGTTGGGGGAACTCATAGCGCAGACCGAATCCTTCGTTGTATACGCGGAAGCGGATGATGATGTTGCGGTTGGCACTGGGCTGGTTGAGGTCTACTTCCAGTTCGTTGTAGTGGTTTCGGATTTGCGACCACTCGCCCCATACGGGTTCCCAGGTCTCGTCGAAGGTAGAGGTCTTTGTGCCGGTCACCTTGAATCCGTCCATGAGGTCGGTCTCCTGCTTGCCTTTCGAGGCATGCTTGTCTTTGGCGAGTTCCAGTCCCAGTCGGCTGGTCTTCACGACCGGCTTGTTCTTGTAAGTCATTTCATAGGTGGGCACTCCGCCCTCCGCGAGCGAGAATTTCACCGTTACGTTTCCGTCAGGCGAACTGACGCTCTGTGCCATTGCCATCAGCGGCAACAGCAAAGCAGAAAGAATTGTGCTAATCTTCTTCATATATAAATCTTGATTATTTAATTGTTTGTTCTTTTTTCAACCACAGAGATTGAGCGGTTGGAGAGTATTTCATCTCTCTCTTCCTCTTTATCTCTGTGGTTGACATCCTATCGTTTCATCTTCCGCTGCTCTTCACCAGTTCCTTCACGGTCTGGTTGAACTCTGTGGAGGCGATGAGCTGCTCGATGGTGAGATGCATGCGGTAACGCCAGTAGTGGCGTGGGTTGGCGGGGATGTTGATGCGCTCGGCATCGGCATCGGCCAGTCGGAGCTGCTCGTCAATCGACATCCAGTCCTGGAAGGAGAGGAGGCAGAGCATCGACGGACTGGTGAGGTGGCGCGATACGATGTCCTTGGCCAGCCAGCCGGGCAGCGGATGGGGGGCTGCTCCGGGACGGTGGAGCATGTCGTTATAGTAACTCTGGGTCTGTTCATAGTCTTCATCCCACCATTGGCGCAGGGTAGACATGTCATGGGTAGAGATGGTGCATACGGAGCGGTAGGGGTTGCGGGAGAGATGGCCGAAGCGTACGGTATCATCCTTGGGCATCGACTGGATTTCGAGGCTCAGGATGCGCAGCTCGTTCATTACCCAGGGTACACAGTCGGGCACCATACCCAGGTCTTCGGCGCATACCAGCATACGGGTGGCTTGGGTGAGCAGCGGCAGTTTCTTCATCGCCTCGCTGTACCAGAACTGGTTGTTGCGGCGGTAGAAATAGTCATTATAGAGCCGGTTGAATACAAACTTGTCGCTGTCGTAGAGTGACTCATAGATGAAGTCGAGCTGCACACCGATACGGGGGTGGAACTTCTGGCTGTCCTTGCGGTCGCGCACAAAGAGCACGTCGCTGATGAGGGCATACAGACCGTCGCGCAGGTTGGCCAGAGACGTGAGCTCCTCAGCCGTCTTGCCGGCAACCTCCTGGCGATACCAGGCCTCTACCTTCTTCTGGGTATCAAATTCGGGTTTCATCTCCCATACGTCATGGTAGCAATGCTTGAGGAAGCATGTCTTCACCGATTCTGCCTCCTGTCCGAACATCCGGTCGATCACCCAGTCGCGGATATAGGGTTTAGTGAACAGTTCCTCCTGGAAGTGGAGTCCGTAGCCCTCAATCTCCTCGCGGCTCATGGCAAGGGCGGGCGAGAACTGTCCGAGCAGTCCGTGGACAGCATCGATGGGAATCTCCCAGATGCGGAAGAAGCCCAGCACGTGGTCGATGCGGTAGGCATCGAAGTATTCGGCCATCTTCCTGAAACGGCGCACCCACCAGGAGCAGCCATCGCTGATCATCTCATCCCAGTTGTAGGTGGGGAATCCCCAGTTCTGTCCGTTGCGTGAGAAGGCGTCGGGTGGGGCACCGGCCTGTCCGTTGAGGTTGAAGTAGCGGGGTTCGGCCCATGCCTCTACGCCATCGCGGCTGATGCCGATGGGGATGTCTCCCTTGAGCAGTACCTGTTTGGAGCGGGCATACTCGTGGGCATTGCGCATCTGGCAGTCGAGGTTATACTGTACGAAATACCAGAACGCCAGTTCATGGGCAAAGACACCCTCGCCGATGGCTTCGGTCTTGCCCTCACCTTGGGTTTCTTCCTTGGGTGTGAAGACCACGATACCCTCCTCGGCTTTCAGTTCCACGGTGTAGGGCCAGTTGCCGAAGGTGGCAGTGCCGTAGAGGTCACGGCAGTGGCAGAAGACGGCATAGGGCAGCAGCCACGACTGGTTCTTGTTGAAGAAATACTGGTAGGCTTCCTCGGTTGCGATGTTTTCCCATTCCTGGGCGAACACCTCGCGCAGATAGTCCATCTTGGCCTTGTTCACCCGCTCATAGTCGATCATCGGCAGGGCGTTGAGCTCCTGCTGCAGTCCGCGGTAGTAATCCTGACGGGCGCTGTCGTTGAGGGCGGGCAGCTGGCGCAGGTCCGTATACTGGGGATGGAGGGCATAGATGCTGATGCTGTTATAAGGATAGGAGTCCTGCCAAGTGTGGGTGATGGTAGTGTCGTTGATGGGCAGGATCTGCAGGATGCGCTGTCCCGTCAGGGCCACCCAGTCGACAAAGGTCTTCAGGTCGCCGAAGTCACCCACACCGAAGCTGCCTTCAGAGCGGAGGGAGAAGACGGGAATCACGGTGCCGGCACCCTTCCAGGGAGAGATGGGGAAGTAGGCAGGTTCCAACTCATAGACCACGGCCTCGGTCTCCTTGACATCGGGCAATACGATGCTGCGGTTGTTGCAGCATTCCCACAGTGGGGTTACGTCGTCCTTTTCGTCGAGTGCCACGAACTTGAACTCGAATACGGGGCGGTCAAACTTGGCCACATCCAGTTTGATGACCCATTCGTTGGGCTGTTGCTCCACCATCTCTTTGGCCTTCAGAGCAGTCCATTCGCCCAGAGCCGCTACATCGCCCATGATGGCGAGCCGCTCGTTGTGGCGTAACTGAGGAGCACGCACTTTCAATACAATAGTCTGGATAGAGGAGGAAAGCCTGCGGATGGCCTGCTCCTCATCCTGCTGCAGGTCATAGCGCTGGGTGAAGGCGGCAGAATACAGGGGGGCGTCATCGGGGATGTCAATCCAGCGGTCATAGATGACCAGTGTCTCCTGTCCCTCGAAGAGGGCAGACGTGAGTCGGTGGGGCTCAATCAGCCACTCCTTGCGCAGGGTGGTGCAGTTGCGCTCTACGGAGTAGAAATAGTCTACATGAGGAGTTGTCAGCCCCTCGTCAATGGTCACCTCGGCATGCCATTCCTGACCATCGACCGTGGTCATGTGGTATTTCTTTTGAGTGCTTCCGTCTTCTTGAAGGACATTCAGCACCAACTCTTCGCCAAAGGCAGTAATGTAGTTGAGGTTGAATAGTAATTTCATGTCGTTTATAGGATAGTTATGATTTCTGTTCGTATGGGATAGTTCCGGCCTCCCGTTGCCTGTTTCGGATTCAGAACCGGATGCTCATGCTCAGCTGGTTGCCCGCCCATGCCATGGTGGTGTGGGCTTTGGGGAAGAGCCGGTCGGAGGCGAGATAGACCAGTTCGGTGGTGACCACTCCGATAGCGGCTCCTGTGCATACGTCATACCAGTGATGGCGGTCGCGCAGCACCCGGTCTACTGCCACGAAGGTGGCTACCGTATAGCCTCCCACAGAGATCCAGGGCGAGAGCCGGTGGTACTCCTTGTGCAGGGCATGGGCTCCGGCAAAGGCAAAGGTGGCATGACCCGATGGAAACGATTTGTTGTCGCTATGGTCGGGTCGCCATTCGTGGATGCTGTGTTTCAGCCCGTAGGTGATGCCTGCCGCTACGGCATAGCTGCCCAGCACCTGGGTGCAGTATTGCCAGTTGTTCTCGGTGGCACTCTCGGCTCCGCACAGTTTCAGCACGAGGTTGGTGGCCAGAGGCAGATGCTCCAGCATGTCATCCATGGTGTCGCTGTGGCGTTGCTGGGCCCAGGCACCCGTCGTGGTGATAAGCATCAGCAGGCAGATGGTCAGTCGGGAGATGTTCATGCTTGTTGTTTTTTGTCATTAGGTATCTGCATCACAAAGGCAGCACCAATCACGATGGAGACGGCCGCTACGGTCATCATCGTACTCTGGTGGGAGCCCACCCATCCGAGGATGGTGCCACCGCAGAGGGCTGCGATAATCTGGGGCAGACAGATGGTTCCGTTGAAGAGCCCGAGATAAGCTCCCATGTGGCCGTAGCCTTGCAGCGCATTGGTGACAAAGGTGAAGGGCATGGCGAGCATGGCGGCCCAGCCGCAGCCGATGAGCAGGAAGGGAATGAACTGCAGATACTGGTCGTGTACCATCGGGATGAGTGCGAAACCCAGTCCGCCGAGCAGAAGACTCAGGGCATAGGCCATCTTGGCATTCTTGAACTGGGCTAAGCAGATAGCCCAGATGACACTGCCGATGGCCTGGACGGCAAAGAGCACACCCACCCAGTTGCCGGCTATCTGAAATGCTTCGGAGGCAGGGTCGGTGGTGTTCCAAACGGTCTCGGCAATGGCACCGGTAGAGTAGTTCCACATATAGAGGAAGGCCGCCCAGCAGAAGAACTGTACTAGTCCCACCTTCCAGAAGGTGGCGGGAGCCTTGGCCAGCAGTTTGAACCAGTTGGCATCGTCTTTCTCGCCAGCCGTCTCTCCACTGCCGTTGTATTCGTTATACTCTTTCGGCGTCCATTCCTTCACCTTCAGCGTGGTGTAGATGACGCAGAGTATCAGGATGAAGGCGCCGATATAGAACGACCAGATGACGGAGTCGGGCACCACTCCCTTTTCGGCCACATTCTTGATGCCAATCCAGGTGAGGATAAAGGGGAAGACGTAACCCATCACGCTGCCCGCATTGCAGAGGAAACTCTGGATGGAGTAGGCTTTCGACTTCTGTTCCTCGTTCACCATGTCGCCCACGAGCATCTTGAAAGGCTGCATGGCCATGTTGATGCTGGTGTCGAGAAACATCAGGGCAAAGAGTCCCACCATCATCGCCATGCTCACGGTGAGTCCCAGTGAGCCTGCATTGGGCAGCAGACACATCACGGCCACGGCACAGGCGGCACCTACAAAGAGATAAGGGATGCGGCGTCCGAAGCGGCACCAGGTCTTGTCACTCAGCGAACCTACAATTGGCTGTACGAGGATACCCATCAGCGGGGGCAACACCCAGAAGTAACTCAGGTCGTGGGGGTCGGCCCCCAAGGTTGCAAAGATACGGCTGATGTTGGCACTCTGCAGGGCATAGGCTATCTGGACACCGAAGAAGCCGAAGCTGAGGTTCCATAGACTCCAAAAAGATAAATTAGGTTTTCGTTTCATTGTCTTTTGTTTGATATGATAAGGTGAATTTTTGATATGATAGGTGAATGATTTTGATATGATAATGAGATGGGTCGGAGACGGTGAGGCCGGCTATCGCTGTTTGGTAGTGCCTCTCAGGATAAGTTTCGTACGTACGATGCGGCGCTCTATCTTGTCTTTGGGCAAGCGCCCTTCTACCTGTGAAATGAGGATGTCAGCAGCCTCCTTGCCTACCTGTTTGCCCCGCTGTTCCACGGTGGTGAGCATGGGGTCACAGGCCAGTGCCCGCTGACCGTTGGTGAATCCGCAGATGGAGATGTCTTCGGGAACCCGGAAACCCATGCGTTTGGCGGTATAGAGGATGCCGATGGCAGTATCGTCGTTGACGGCAAAAAAACCGTCAGGGTGGTTCTCTTGCTGGAGCAGTTCCGGGGTGATGGATTCTGCGACTTCCCGGTTGTCGCAAAAGAGGCAGATGCTGTTGTCTATCTGCATGTTGTGCTTGAGGAGCGCATCCTTATAGCCATTATAGCGGTTCTTGGAGATCTCCAGGGTCATGGTGGTTCCGTAGAAGGCGATGCGCCGGCACCCCGTCTCTATCAGATGGCTCACGGCAGTAAAGGCACCCTGGTAGTCGTCCACCACTACGCGGCTGGCATTCACTCCCGTGCAGATGCGGTCGTAGAACACGATGGGCACGCCCCGTTGGATGAGCTGCTCGAAATGCTCATAGTGAGTACTGTTCTTGGCTTGTGAGACGATGATGCCACACACCTTGTTTTCATAAAACGAACGGCAGATATCGGCCTCCTGTTCATAGTTCTCGTTGCTTTGGGCCACCATGATGCGGTAACCATGGCTACGGGCATGCTCCTCCACTCCCGCCAGCACCGTCGAGAAATAGTAGTGGGCCAGTTCGGGCAGGATGACCCCAATCACCTTGTTGGGCATCACCTTGCTGTAGCGCAGCGATTCTGCGATGGCATTGGGTACAAAGTGGTGCTCACGCGCATACTGCTGGATCAAGGTGCGGCGCTCGGGGCTGATTCTGGGAGAATCTTTTAATGCACGAGAGACGGTCGCCACCGAGATGCCGAGGGCACGGGCGATATCTTTCATTGTCATTTGGTTAGGAGTCTCTTCAGGGGTCGTCATCGGTCATTTTCAATTTCTGCGGCAAAGTTACATGAAAGAATGATAGCTTGTATCTTCTTTTCAATTAAATAATGTAAAGAGACCATGCAAACGTTTGCATCCATAATTATTACAAAATTATGTAGAAAAAAGAACAACAATAAGAAAAGTAATCTATCTTTGCACCCAGATTTAGCCAGCGAGGCTATTAACCTAATAAAAACCAAAACATATTATTAACTTTAATCCATGTAATAATGAAGCAGGTAAACAGTAAAATTCCGTTTAGGATGCTGTCTCTTTTGTTGGGACTCATTCTGACGGTTGGCGCTTTCGCACAGCAGATTGCTGTCAAGGGCCATGTGAAGGATGCGGCTGGAGAGCCCATCATCGGTGCTACCGTGCGCGTTGCTGGTACACAGGCTGGTACAGTTACTGATTTCGACGGTAACTTCACCATCAAGGCCAATCCCGGCGTGACGCTCACCATCTCTTATGTAGGTTATCAGACCGCTTCGGTCAAGGCAACTGCCAGTGTATTGGTTACATTGCAGGAAGATGCCACCGTGCTCGAAAACGTAGTGGTCATCGGTTATGGTGTGGCCAAGAAGAGTGACTTGACCGGTGCCGTGACGGCCATGAAGCCCGATGGAAAGAACAAGGGTGTTGTTGTGAATGCCCAAGATCTGATGCAAGGCAAGATTGCCGGTGTGAATGTGAACAGCGATAGTGGTGAGCCTGGCTCCGGCGCACAGATCCGCATCCGTGGTGGTTCTTCTTTGAATGCCAGCAACGACCCCCTTATCGTGATTGATGGTGTGCCCATGGACAACAACAAGGTGAATGGAAGTGCAAACCTTCTTTCTACCATCAATCCGCAGGACATCGAATCATTCAACGTGTTGAAGAGTGCCTCTGCAACTGCCATCTATGGTAGTAGAGGTTCGAATGGTGTGATTATCATCACCACCAAGAAGGGACGCAAGAGCAATGATCCCAATGTATGGAAGGCTCCCAGCGTTTCTTATGCAGGAAGTGTGACTATGAGCATGAAGAAGAAGACGCATGACATGATGAATGCTGCGCAGTATCGTGCTTTGATTACAGAAGTGTTTGGTGAGGATTCCGAGGCTTACAAGCGTCTTGGTACTGCTGATACGGACTGGCAGGATTTGATTTATCAGACCGCTATCAGCCATGACCATAACATTACCTTGGCTGGTTCTCTCAAGAATTATCTTCCCTATCGTGTTTCTGCCGGTTATACCGGTCAGGAGGGTATTCTCAAGACTTCGAAATACGATCGTTATACCGCTTCAATCAACCTGAATCCCTCTTTCTTCAATGACCATCTGAATCTGAATATCAATGCCAAGGGCATGTATTCCAAAAACCGCAAGGCCAATGGTGATGCTGTAGGTGCAGCCGTACAGATGGATCCCACGCAGGATCCTTATGCCTTCACATCTCCCTATCAGATTGCATCCATGGGTGGCGCTGATGCTGCCGCTCAGACCTTGAAGAACTTTGGTGGCTATTTTGAGTGGACTACAACTGCTGATGGTCTGAATGATGCTGCCTGGCCTTATACCAAACATAAGGATGCAACCAAGAACCCCTTGGCTTGCCTGTATTCCAATCACAACAGCCAAAAGACCCATTCGTTCATCGGTAGTGCCGACATCGACTACAAGGTGCACGGATTCGAGGATTTGCGCCTGCACGCCACGCTCGGTCTTGAGGTGGCCAAAGGAAAAGAAGAAGGTACTTTCGATACGTTTGACCCCAGCAACATGTATTATGGCGGCGTTTCCAACAATTCAAATCTGAAGCGCAACCAATTGCTCACGGCTTATGCCCAATACTACAAAGATATCAACGACAACCACCATGTGGATGTGATGGGTGGTTATGAGTATCAGCATTTCTTCTTCAATTACGACAACAGTTGGATGCAGTATTATCCCTCTACCTCTGCCAATGCAGGTCAGGTGTTCAACAACCAGCCCGATTTTGACAAGTATGAGAGTTTCCTTGTATCGTTCTACGGACGTGCAAACTACAGCCTGATGGGCCGCTATTATCTGACTGCTACTGTTCGCCGTGACGGTTCTTCACGCTTTGAAGACCACTGGGGTACATTCCCCTCGTTCGCTTTGGCATGGAAAATCAACGAAGAAGGATTCCTGAAGAATACCAAATGGATAGACGACTTGAAACTGCGCCTCGACTATGGTAAGACGGGTCAGCAGGAAGGTATTGACAACTACCTCTGGTATACCCAGTACAAGGTTGGCGGTCCCTACGGAAACTATCCGCTGGTGGGCGACGGTAAATTCACCTCCGCCAAATACTACAACAAGGAACTGAAGTGGGAAACCACCACTACCTATAATGTAGGTCTTGACTGGGGATTGTTCAACCAGAGATTCAGTGGTAGCTTTGACTGGTATTATCGCAAGACGAAGGACCTGATCAACAATGCTCCTGTTGCCGGTCTGTTCGGATTTGCCGACAAGGGCTTGCAGAACATCGGCTCACTGAAGAATGTCGGTGTGGAGGTTGCTTTGAACTGGAAGGCCATCCAGACTAAAGACTGGTTCTGGACATTGAGCTATAACTTTACCTACAATGACAATGAGATTACCGACCTCACCGGTGTTTCTGAAGGCGGTCTCCCCGTGCTCACTGGTGACAAGATTGACCAGACAAACCAGGTGCTTGCTCATCAGGTAGGTCATAAGGCCAACTCATTCTATGTTTATCAGCAGGTTTATGACGAGAAAGGCAATCCTATCGAGAACTGTGTTGTTGACCGCAATGGTGATGGTAAAATTACCGACCTCGACCGTTATCTCTACAAGAGCATTGCCGCTCCTGTGCTGATGGGCTTCTCTTCTCGTTTGGAATACAAGACATGGGACTTCGGTTTTACACTCCGTGCAAGTATCGGTAACTATGTGTATGACAACTTCGAACAGGCCAACCGACGCACTTCAGAGGATGCCCTTTACGGACAGAGCGCCTATCTCGCAAACCGTTCAGTAAACACGCTGAAGTGGCAGTCGGACGAAAACCAGTCGAAGATGACTGACCATTTTGTTCACAACGCTTCATTCCTCAAGTGTGACAACATTACCTTGGGATATAGTTTTGAGGAACTCTTCAAGAGCGGTTCTTGGAATGGTATCAGTGGCCGTGTTTATGCTACAGCCTCCAATGTGTTCACCATTACCAAGTATGACGGCATTGACCCCGAGGTTAATTCAGGTATTGACAATAACCTCTATCCTCGTCCCATTTCGTTTATTTTCGGTCTTAACCTGAACTTTTAATTAAATAGCATGATTATGAATCTTAAATATATTTCAAATACAATAGCTTCGGCGGCAGCCATTGCACTGCTTGCCCTGGTAACTGGTTCCTGTACTGGTGACCTGGACAATGAGCCGATAAGTCCCAAAATTGACACAGAGGTCAATGCAGACGGATTGTTCAACAAATGCTATGCTATTTTCGCCATGGCCGGTAATGGTGACGGAGATAGCGGAGATGCCAATTCGGATGTCAAGGGATATGACGATGAAGGTATGACAAATTTCATCCGCATGATGTGGAATGCCAACGAACTCACTACTGACGAGGCTATCTGCTCGTGGGGTGACAACGGTATCAGCCAATTGAATGTCAATACCTATGACAATGCCAATCAGATGATGAAGGGCTACTTTGCCCGTCTGGCTTTGGGAATCTCGAACTGTAATCTCTATGTTGAGCAGTGCTCAGATGTGGATGCAACAAGAACGGCCGAAATCCGTTTCCTCCGTGCCTTGCTTTATTCCTATTTTACAGATGCTTTCGGCAATATTCCTTTCTCGCTGACCATTGGTTCCAAGCCTGCGCAGGCCAAACGTGCTGAGGTGTATGAATGGATTGTGAAGGAATTGCTTGAGATTGAACCCGCTTTGGCTGATCCCAAGGCAAAGACTTCTGCTGATGCAGGCTATGGTCGTATCGACAAGGCAGCCTGCTGGCTGCTCCTCTCCCGTATGTATCTGAATGCCAAAGTGTATACAGGCAAAGAAGAATGGGAGAATGCCCGCACATATGCCAATAAGGTAATCACCTCACCTTATCAGCTCAACACGGTGTCAAAGGATAACGGTGAAGATCATTGGTCTGCTTATCAGATGCTTTTCATGGGTGACAACGGCGAGACAAGTGCAGCCAAAGAGGCTATCTTCCCTGTAATCCAGAATTCCAAGGACATCAGAAGTTATGGCAACATGCTCTTCCTCATTGCCTCTACTTTCAAGGATGATATGCATGCCTTGAAGTCCAATCCTTCTGCAGTCAACGGATGCGTTTCCTGTGCCTGGGCTGGTAACCGCGCCCGTGCCGATTTGCTCCGCAAGTTCTTCCCTACAGGCAATGTGCCTCAGGTGGCCAACTATGAAATGCCTTCTTTGGCCAACGATGACCGCGCCATCTTCTGGGGTATTGACAGAAAACTGGACGCTATTGCTCCGACTGCCTTCACCAATGGCTACAGTGTTTGCAAGTTCGTCAATTTCAAGACCGACGGATCGACTCCTTACAATCCTTCGTACAGTGATGCAGACTTCTTCCTGATGCGTGTTGCTGAGGCCTATCTGAACTATGCCGAGGCTGATGCCCGTCTCAATGGAGGTTCTTTAACCAGTGATAGTGATGGCAAGAAGAAACTGGACGATCTGCGTGCCCGCTCTTCTGCCAGTGCCAAGGCCGAATACACGCTTGACGATATTTGCGATGAATGGAGCCGTGAGTTCTATTTCGAAGGCTTGCGCCGTCCTACCCTGATACGCTTCGGCAAATTTGGTGGAAACTGTGATTACAATTGGCAGTGGAAGGGTGACAAGTTGGAAGGCCAGAACTTCAGCGCCGACAAGAATGTGTTCGCTATTCCTGTCAATGAGTTGAATGCTAATGCTAACCTGAAACAGAATGACGGTTATTAATCAAAAAGACGGTCGTTGGCAGTAACCTGACAGCAACCGTTATACAAATCAATTAAAGGAGATTTTACAATGAAAAAGATTTTCAAATATATGTTGATGTCGGTGTTTGGCATTGCATCGTTGGCTTCGTGCAGCGATGACAGGGATGCCAATCCGACTATCCAGGATCCGACAGCCTTTGTCCTTAACACTCCTGCAACTGCCGACCAGTATGTTGACCTGGGCAGAGATAAGGAGAACGGTACCGTTAACTTTACTTTCTCGCAGCCGGATTATGGCTATGCCGCCGCTGCCACATATAATGTACAGGTATCCCTCCAAGAGTCTTTTGACGATATGGTCCAGCTGGATGGCAACTATGCTGTTTGCGATATTGATGTGCCTTGCAGCCAGATTGCTGAGGCCGTATGCAAACTCCGTGGTGTTACCGGTGAGGATGACTATACCGATGAACCCGCTCGCAAAGTCTATTTCCGTATTCAGGCTCAGGTGATGACGATGGCTAATACCATCATCCTCTCCAATGTTGTTGCTCTTAACCAGGTGAAGGGCTATTTCGCCCTCAAACAGCCTGGATATATTTTCCTGGTTGGTGCGCCCGAGGGTTGGGTTGGTCCTACTGAAGGTAACAAAGACCATTATGCCGCTTGGAAACTTTATGAGAGCAAAGACCAGATAGGAAGCAAGATCTATTCAGGTGTCTTTGATATTCCTGCTGGCAAGTTCCAGTTCCGTTTCTATACCAAACTGACAGGTTGGGAAAATGATTCATACGGAATCCAGGTGGATGACAGCCCCATTGAAATCGCACTGGAGGATGGAAAGTATGAAGGTGCCCTTGTAAAAGGTAAAGGTAGCTTCCAAGTTTCCGACTGGGCTGGTGGCTCTGTAAAGATCACGGTTAATATGAGTGATGATACCAAGATGAAGGTGAAGTTTGAGGCTGGAGGTGTTGACCTTTCCAATAAGAAGTTCATCTATCTCGTTGGAGCACCCGAAGGATGGTCTGGACCGGACGAGGGAAATATTGCCCACTATGAAGATTGGAAACTTTATGACATGGCCGACAATGGAATCTATTCTGGTACATTTGACATTCCCGAAGGCAAATTCCAGTTCCGTTTCTATACCAAACTGACCGGATGGGATGGCGGCGATTCTTATGGTTCACAGGTGGATGATGCCCCCGTTGATATTACATGGAATGAAGGTAAGGCATCTGCTAAAGCGATGACCGGAAAGGGCTCTTGGCAGGATCCGTCATGGACCGGTGGAAAGGTTTATATCGAAGTGGACACCAACAAGGGACAAGTGACCTTTGAGCAGAAATAACATTAGGAAAAGTGTATCGGGAGCAGCTTCCCATGGTGTCTCCCGATACCTATCCAAAACTATTAACTATGACGTGGTAGTGATTTGAAACGTCTTTATTATTAAGCTTATGAAAAAAATGAATTTTATGCTGCTGGCAGCCTTCGCATTTGGCATTTGCTCTTGCGATGATACCATTGAGGATGCAATTCCTCAGAGCAATACCCAAGAGGCTGCGGTTACAGTGGATGATATCGTGTTGAACAAGACGTTGCCTGAGGCAATCAGCCTGAAAGAACTTGCTGACCAAGGTGACACTGTCAGACTCTTCCATATTGAGGAGGTCAAGAATCTGCCCGCTAACTCTTCGGTTGATTTCGTTCTGCAGTTCTCCAACCGGGAAGATTTCTCTAAATACGGAACGCTTGATGTTACCGTTGATAAAGGTGTGGCCTTTGTTTTGGCATCTGAATGGCAGAACCAGTATCTGAGTGTGGTGGGTCGTAGCCCCAAGGCAAAGGATATCTTTGTCCGTTATGAGGCCTATATGGTCAAGAATGGTACTTCTATAGTACGTATGGGCGGTCCCGAAGTATATGTCGGTGCAAGCCAAGTCAATGTGACACCTTATCCCAGTGAACTGGTGATTGAAGACAATTATTACCTCTTGGGTACGGTGAATGGCTGGTCTGTGGCTGAGGCTCTCCCGTTCAGTCATACTGGTGACCCATATGATAATCCTGTATTTACGATTAAGGTTGACATATCTCCCGAACAGGCCGCTGCAGGCTGGTGGTGGAAAATTGTTCCCGAATCAACCTACAAGACGGGCAACTGGGTAGATGCTGACAATGCTTCTTTCGGTGTTGCCGAAAATGGATCTGAAGCATCAGAAGGTTTGCTGGTTGGCCGTACGGCCACTACCGATTGCGGTGCCGGATGCCTGAAGCTTGAAGGGCAGTTGCTCCTTACTATTAATATGGAGGAGGGTACTTATGCCTTTAGTTCTGCCGTCGATTATCTGTACACTCCAGGGCAGGCCAATGGATGGAGTCAGACTGCATCCCAAATGCTCTATACAGACAACTATGCTGACTACTATGGATATGCCTATCTGGATGCAGGTGGTTTCAAGTTTTCCAACGCACCTGATTGGAACCATACTAACTATGGTGTAGGAGCTGCAGAAGGTACATTGTCGACTACAGGCGGCAACATTTCTCCTGCGGCAACAGGGTTGTATTGGTGTTCGGTCAATACCGCTGCCCTCACCTATACGTTGTATGAGATCTCAACCATCGGCGTAATCGGTGATGCAACTTCTGGTGGATGGGACGTTTCTTCTCCGCTCACTGCAACCGATGCCATGAAATTGGTTTGGGAAGGTGATGTAACCTTGAAGAATGGAACCATGAAGTTCCGTGCCAATGACGCATGGGATGCCAATCTTGGTGGAAGCCTTGATGATTTGAGGCAGAAAGGCAGCGACATTGCTGTTAAAGAAGGTACCTACCACGTGGTTCTGGATCTGCGTGGCCTTCCTTACAAAGCTACTCTGACTGCCAAGTAAACAGATTCTTCTTACAGCATGCAACATGAATTGATTTCGTTTGCATGATAACAAAAAAAGGAGCGGCTTTGTCCGCTCCTTTTTTTGAATACGTGGGGGCTCTTGCATCTGAATAATATTTAATCCTTAATTCCGCAACACTATTACAAATATAACTTTTTAAGTACCTGAGCAACAAAAAGTTGCCCAGGATTTTGCCATGTCGAAGAATTCACTTATCTTAGTGTTGCAAAAATAAACAAGCAAAACTCTGATATGACATGGCAAAAATACAAATTAAATCTGAGGAACTCACTCCTTTTGGAGGAATATTTTCAATAATGGAGCAATTTGACTCCAAGCT
>JAEDMP010000056.1 GCA_016302965.1 Bacteroidaceae bacterium | reverse complement strand
GGTCTGTCGATGGTGGGTGTAATCGGTGTCAACCGGCGCATCTTCACCGCCCTGGCCGAGCATGGCATCTCCGTATTTATGGTGTCACAGGCTTCTTCGGAGAACTCCACCTCTATCGGTGTGAGGGATGTAGATGCGAAGGGGGCCGTGAGCGTGCTCAACCGCGAATTTGCCAAGGAGATAGAGACGGGAGCCATGTTCCCCATGCACGCCGAAAGCGGACTGGCCACCATCGCTATTGTGGGCGAGAACATGAAGCACACGCCGGGTATCGCCGGCAAGCTCTTCGGTACGCTCGGACGTAGTGGTATCAGTGTCATCGCCTGCGCCCAGGGTGCATCAGAGACCAACATCTCTTTTGTGGTCGATTCGAAATATCTGCGCAAGGCGCTCAACGTGCTCCACGACTCCTTCTTCCTCAGCGAATACAAGGTGCTCAACCTTTTCATCTGTGGAGTGGGTACGGTGGGAGGCCATCTGATCCAGCAAATCCACGCCCAATACAAACAGCTGATGGATACACAGCGCCTGAAACTGAATGTGGTGGGTATCGCCAGCAGCCATCATGCCATCTTCTCGAGAGAAGGGCTCAATCTGGATAACTACCGGGAGGCCCTCGACGCTTCACCCGCCAGCAATCTGGAGCATCTGCGCGACGAGGTGCTGGGGATGAATATCTTCAACAGTGTGTTTGTGGATTGTACTGCCAGCGGCGAGGTGGCCGAACTTTACCAGACTTTCCTCGAACATAACATCTCGGTGGTGGCTGCCAACAAGGTGGCTGCTTCGAGCGACTATCAGAGCTATCTCAGACTGAAGGAGACCGCTCTCAGAAGAGGGGTGAAATTCCTCTTCGAGACCAATGTGGGAGCCGGACTCCCCATTATCGGCACCATCAACGACCTGCGCAACTCGGGCGACAAGATTCTCAAGATTGAGGCCGTGGTGAGCGGTACGCTCAACTTCATCTTCAATGAGATTGCCGCCGACGTGCCCTTCTCGGAAACCGTGAGAAGAGCCAAGGAGCAAGGCTACAGCGAACCCGACCCGCGCATTGACCTCAGCGGCAAGGACGTGGTGAGGAAACTGGTCATCCTGACCCGCGAGGCGGGTTACCAGGTGGAACAGGAGGATGTGGAGAAACACCTCTTCGTGCCCGACGAGTTCTTCACGGGCAGCCTGGAGGAGTTCTGGCAGAAACTGCCCACGCTGGATGCCGACTTCGAGCAGCGTCGCCAGCAGTTGGAGAGCGAAGGGAAACGATGGCGTTTCGTGGCCTGTATGGACCATGGCAAGACCTCGGTGTCGCTGCAGGCTGTTGGAGCGCGCCATCCCTTCTATGGACTGGAGGGGTCCAACAACATCGTGCTGCTCACCACAGAGCGCTACCGCGAATATCCCATGCTCATCCAGGGATATGGAGCCGGAGCAGGGGTGACGGCCGCCGGCGTCTTTGCCAATATCATGTCGATAGCCAATATCTGACGCGACAGGCCCTCCAAACCAGTCCCATGCAGAGACCATACAACCAAAATACAAACGAAAACGAAGACTGATGAAACATCTGATTATTCTCGGCGACGGCATGGCCGACCATCCGATAGAAAGACTTGGCGGACAGACACCGCTGCAGTATGTGAACCCTGAGTGCATGAACCGGCTGGCCCGTGACGGACGTTGCGGACGACTGCTCACCGTGCCCGAGGGGTATAGTCCCGGCAGCGAGGTGGCCAACACCTCCATTCTCGGCTACGACCTTGACGAGGTCTATGAGGGCCGGGGACCGCTTGAGGCTGCCAGCATCGGCTATGAGATGCGTCCCGACGACCTGGCCCTCCGCTGCAATATCGTCACCCTGCTCGACGGGAAAATCAAGAACCATCACGGCGGTCATCTCACCACCGAACAGGGCGAGGTGCTCATCCGCCATCTCAATGACCGTCTCGGCAACGACCGGGTGCTGTTCATGACAGGCATCCAGTATCGCCACCTGTTGATTATCCGCGGTGGCAACAAGCATATCGTGTGTGCTCCCCCGCATGACCATCCCGAGGAAGCGTGGCAACCCCTTCTGGTGAAGGCTGAGCCCCAGTGGACTCCAACGCCTGAGGAGGCGGAGGAAGACCAGCGCCTTGGCCGTCTTTCACCGCAGGCGACGGCCGATTTGATCAATCAGCTGATTCTCGATTCCCAACAGTTGCTTTCTGCCCATCCTTTCAACCAGGGCAGAGCCTTCCCCGCCAACAGCATCTGGCCGTGGAGTGGGGGATACAGACCCCACATGCTCACCATCCAGCAGATGTTCCCACAGGTGAAGGAGGGGAGCGTCATCTCGGCCGTAGACCTCATCAGAGGCATCGGCAAGTATGCAGGCTTGAAGCGTATCATCATCCCCGGCATGACAGGACTGGCCAATACCGACTATGAGGGGAAGGCGCAGGCCGCCCTCCAGGCATTGAAGGAGGGTGACGATTTCGTGTTCCTGCATGTGGAAGCCAGCGATGAAGCGGGACATGACGGCGACCTGGAACTGAAGTTGCAGACGATTCGCAACCTGGATGAGCGGCTCATCCGTCCCATCCTGGAGGAGACCGACCGTTGGGACGAACCTGTCTGCATCGCCCTCTTGCCCGACCATCCCACTCCTGTGGAAATCAGAACTCATGTGGGTGAGGCCGTTCCCTTTGCCATCTGGCATCGGGGTATCGTTGCAGATGAGGTGGAGCGGTATGACGAGGTGAGTTGTGTATCAGGCTCTTACGGACTGCTGAAATACCAGGAATTTATGCGCCTCCTCATGAGCATCAACTGATTGTAACGGAGAAATAAAGATTGAAAAGAAATAAATACAGACCCCATGAAATATTATAGTACCAACCATCAGGCACCCGAAGCCACGCTCGAGAAAGCGGTGGTCAAGGGACTGGCCGAAGACCGCGGCCTCTATATGCCCGAAGAGATTAGACCGCTCAGCAAAGAGTTTTTCGACAATATTGAACAGTTCTCGTTCCAGGAGATTGCCTTCCGTGTGGCCCAGGCTTTCTTTGGTGATGACATCGAGGAGGAGGCATTGCGGAAGATTGTGGACGACACCCTGCAGTTTGATTGTCCCGTGGTGGAGGTGACCCCCGATATCTACAGTCTGGAACTCTTCCATGGTCCTACCTTGGCCTTCAAGGATGTGGGTGCCCGCTTCATGGCCCGACTGCTGCAGTATTTTATCCACAAGCAGGGACAGGACAACCGCCTCGTGAATGTGCTGGTGGCCACCAGCGGCGATACGGGTTCGGCTGTGGCCAACGGATTCCTCGGTGTGAAGGGCATCCATGTCTACGTGCTCTATCCCAAGGGAAAGGTGAGCCCCATCCAGGAGTGCCAGTTCACGACACTGGGACAGAATATCACGGCCGTTGAGGTGGACGGCTGCTTTGATGACTGTCAGGCTCTGGTGAAGAACGCCTTCATGGACCAGGAGCTCAACCGGCAGATGCTGCTCACCTCGGCCAACTCCATCAATGTGGCCCGTTTCCTGCCCCAGGCATTCTACTATTTCAATGCCTATGCCCGCATGAAGGCAAAGGGCAAGGCCGACAAACTGGTAGTGTGCGTGCCGAGCGGCAACTTCGGCAATATCACGGCAGCTCTCTTCGGCCATGCCATGGGTTTGCCCATCCACCGTTTCATCGCTGCCAACAATGCCAACGACATCTTCTATCAGTATCTGAAGACCGGTCAGTATGAGCCCAAACCCAGCCGGCAGACCATCGCCAATGCCATGGATGTGGGCGACCCGAGCAACTTTGCCCGTATCATCGACCTCTACAAGGGCGACCACCAGCGCATCTCATCGCTCATCAGCGGCGCCACCTATAGCGATGACCAGATACGCGAGACCATGAAGAAATGCTTCAATGAAAACGGATATGTCCTTGACCCTCATGGAGCCTGCGGCTATCGTGCACTGAGCGAACAACTGCAACCTGGCGAGACTGGCGTGTTCTGTGAGACAGCCCATCCTGCCAAGTTCAAGGCAACGGTGGAGCAGGCGATAGCCGCCGAGGTGGACATTCCCGAACGGCTTGCCGCCTTCATGAAAGGCACCAAGCAGAGCGTGGCCTGCAGCAAGGATTATGCTGATTTCCGCAATCTGCTGTTGAATAGGCAGTAGACAGGAGTCGCTGCTGTTGGAGCATCAGCCGAACAGATGCTCCAACAGTATTTTCACTCCGATGAGGATGAGGATGACACCACCGACGAGTTCCGGCTTGAACCGATGGGTGATGACGCGTCCGAAGCGGACACCAAGCCAGTTGCCTGCCACCGACATCACGAGCGATACCAGTCCGATGACGGTCAGCGGAAAGGGTAGGGAAGCGGCATCGCTATACCCCACACAGACCAGCGAGACACCCACGGCCAGGGCATCGATACTCGTGGAGACGGCAAGCAGAAGCTGGGTGCGGAGCCGCTCGGGGTGGAAATGGGCTTCTTCGCCCTCCTCGAATGATTCCTTCACCATCTTGCCGCCAATGAAGGCCAGCAGCGTGAAGGCTATCCAATGGTCGAAGGCGATGATATATTCGCTGAAATAACTGATGCCCCACCAGCCCAGCAAGGGCATCAGGGCCTGGAACAAGCCGAAAAGAAAAGCCATGCGCAGCACCATACGCCACACCATGCGGCGCATGATGACACCGCTGACGATGGACACCGTGAAGCAGTCCATGGCAAGGGCAATGGCCAGGAAGAATATGTCGATTGTCGTCATCATGACTGCAAAGGTACGACGATTCACCGATATGACAAAGCATTTGACAGATAATTTTCTTTTTCCCCACACCAATGATGACGAAACCCTTCTCCTTTCCTTTGATGATGGTCAGCCGGATGCCGGCTCTCCTCTTACTGCTCCTGATGCTGGCTCCGGCCAGTTGGGTTTGGGCCCAAGGCAAAAAGCAGAAACTGCAGAAGCGTGAACACTATGAGTTTGCATCGGATATCCCCGTCTATGTGGAGCAGCTCAAGCAGGAACTGACCTACCCCTTGGCCTGGGGCAACAGCAAGACCCGCTCCTTCAAGAAATGGAAAAAGGAGGCGCGGGCCAAGGTGCTGGAGTGTATGATGACCCCGCCCAAGGCCGCTGCGGATTTCGGGGTGGAGTGGTTGGAAAGTGAGCGCCGCGACGGCTATACCGCCCACCGTCTCTCGTTCTGGGTGAATGCCTACAGCCGCATCACCGCTTATCTCCTGGTGCCCGATGGCGAAGGCCCCTTTCCCGCCGTCAATCTCCTGCACGACCATGGAGCCCACCTCTATATCGGCAAAGAGAAGATGATCCGTCCCTTTGCCGTGGATTCCGCTGTGGTCAAGGATGCCGACCAGTGGGCGCAGCAGCTCTATGGAGGCCGGTATGTGGGCGACCATCTGGCCCGCCAGGGTTATGTGGTGTTCTCGGCCGATGCCCCGATGTGGGGAGAGCGGGGACGCAAGGAGGGGGTAGACCGCAACAAATACGATATTATTGCCGGCAACATGATGATGCTCGGCAGAGACCTCAGTGCCTTCATGACCTATGACGATATGGCCTGTACCCGCCTCATGACCACGCTGCCCTGTATCGACGCGGGCCGCATCGCCTGCATGGGTTGCTCGATGGGTGCCTACCGGGCTTGGATGCTCGCTGCCCTTTCGGATGACATCTGCGCCTCGGTTGCCATCTGCTGGATGGTCACCACCGACGTGCAGCTCTCCACCCGGTTCAACCGCAAGGAGAACGGCGGTTTCGCCAACTGCATCCCCGGTTTGCGCCAGTGGCTCGACTATCCCCATATCGCATCCCTGGCCTGTCCCAAACCCGCCCTCTTCATCAATGGCCGCCGCGACCATCTCTTTCCCGTCCCCGGAGCCGAAGCCGCTTTCCAGACCATGCGCGGGGTGTGGGAGAGCCAGAACGCTTCCGACGTTCTCGAGACAGAGCTGTGGGATGTGCCCCATTCCTGCGGGCTGGAGCTGCAGGATAGGGCTCTGCTGTTCCTCGACAAACACCTGAAGAAGGTCCGCTAAGGGCCAAAAATGTGCTTTTTTCCCCGTCATTCTTGTGAGATTCGTGGAAAATGTGTAATTTTGCAGCCGGTTTTTTGAAAAAGACTGTAAAAAGAAGAAGTATTTATGGTAAACAACAGCTATCAAGCAGCGCTCTTTGACCTCGACGGGGTCGTGTTCGACACCGAATCCCAGTATTCCATCTTTTGGGGAGGCCAAGGCAAGATTTATCATCCCGCGATGAGCGATTTTGCACAGCGCATCAAAGGACAGACCCTGGAGCAGATTTATGACGGATATTTTTCCGACGGGCTCGAGTCTGAGAGAGAAATCATCACACAGCGTCTCAATGCTTTTGAGGCTCACATGAATTTCCCCTATATTGCCGGATTCCAACAGTTTGTTGCCCAACTCCGTGAGCGGGGCCTGAAGACGGCCGTCGTCACCAGCAGCAACCAGGCGAAGATGGAACAGGTGTATGCCAAGCGTCCCGAGTTCAGGTCGTTCTTCGACGAGATTCTCACCGCCGAGGATTTTGCGGCGAGCAAGCCCGACCCCGACTGTTATCTCACGGCCGCCCGCCGCTTTGGCGTGGCCCCGGCCCACTGTCTCGTCTTCGAGGACAGCATCAACGGCCTCAAGTCGGGCAAGGCGGCCGGCATGACCCTTGTAGGGCTTTCCACCACCAATCCGGCCGAGGTGGTGTCGGCATGGGCAGACAAGGTGATGGCCGATTATCAAGACAATCCGCTTCAGGTTCTTTCCATTCCCAACAAGAAATAACCAGAGGGGTTTCTCATATCATTCAAATCAAACGTTATTATGGCAGGCTATTTAGTCAGTGACAATCGAAAAGTGACCACCCACCGTTTCATTGAGATGAAACAGCGTGGCGAAAAGATTTCCATGCTCACCTCCTATGATTATACCACGGCAGGTATTGTAGACAAGGCGGGTATTGATGGTATATTGGTGGGCGACTCTGCCTCGAATGTGATGGCAGGCAACACGACCACGCTGCCCATCACGGTCGACCAGATGATTTACCATGCCCGCTCGGTGATGCGGGCCGTCAACCGTGCGCTGGTGGTTTGCGACATGCCTTTCGGCAGTTATCAGACGGGTGAGATTGACGGCGTGCGCAATGCCATCCGCATCATGAAGGAGAGCGGTTGTGACGCGTTGAAACTCGAGGGTGGCGTAGAGATTGTCGACACCATCAAGCGCATCCTGGATGCCGGCATCCCGGTGATGGGACATCTCGGACTGACTCCTCAAAGTATCAATAAATTCGGCACTTACAGTGTTCGTGCTAAAGAAAAGGAAGAGGCGGACAAACTCATCTCCGATGCCAGGATTCTGGCCGAGACGGGCTGTTTCGGAGTGGTGCTCGAGAAAGTGCCTGCCCAGTTGGCCGCCCAGGTCACCCGTGAGATACCCATCCCCACCATCGGTATCGGTGCCGGTGGCGGCACCGACGGCCAGATACTCGTGGTAGCCGACATGCTGGGTATGACCCAGGGCTTCCGTCCGCGTTTCTTGCGCCGCTATGCCGACCTCAACACGGTCATGACCGATGCCATCGGCCGTTATGTAGAGGATGTGAAGAATCTGGATTTCCCCAACGAGGCAGAATCCTATTAATCCAATCCGTTTGCTCCGATGAATACACAGAATCCCCCCGTACATATCAACCTTTGGCATAAAGAGTTCTGGATGGTCGCCTTGGCCAGCCTGCTGGTGCCGATGGCGGTCTACATGTTCCTGCCTGTCCTTCCTTTGTGGCTGCCCCTCCAGGGCGACTACGGCGACCGGGAGCTGAGCATGGTGATGGGAGCTACGGGTGTGGGTGTATTCCTCTTTGGCACCTTCTGCTCCTATCTGGTGCAGCATTTCCGCCGCAACAGTGTCTGCATCGAGTCCATCCTGCTGATGACCCTCACCATCGGTCTGCTGCATTATGTGCAGTGGGCCTACCGCTGGATTGGCGGCAGCCATGATGAGTGCGTCCTGCTGATGCTCTTGGCGCAGCGCCTGTTGATGGGGGCGGCTTACGGACTGGCCCAGATGGTGCTGGGCAGTACGTTGGTCATCGACACCTGCGAGTCGTCCAAACGTACGGAGGCCAACTATTCAGCAGCCTGGTTCGCCCGTTTTGCCCTGGCGCTGGGGCCGTTGGCGGGCATGGTCGTCTACCGTTCTTTCGGTTTCGATGGCGTGATTATCGCGTCCATGGCCTCCGCCGTCTTGGCTGCCCTGTTGATTTGCAGCGTCCATTTCCCTTTCCGTGCTCCCGAGGAGGGAGTCCATCTCTTCAGCTTCGACCGCTTCTTTCTGCCCCAGGCCATGCCCCTTTTCCTGAATCTGATGGTGGTGATGACCGTGGTAGGCATGCTCATGCCCTTCGGCAATTATCTCCTCTTTTTCACCTCGATGATGGGTGGATTCTTCGTGGCCTTGCTGTCCCAGCGTTTTGTCTTCCGCAATGCGGAGCTCAAGAGTGAGACCATCAGTGCGTTGCTGCTGCTGGCCGCCGCCGTCATCATCCTCCTGACCCATCCCGTGGGGGGCATCCATATTGTCGTGCCTTTCCTCATCGGTATCTCCGTGGGCATCATCGGTTCGCGTTTCCTCCTTTTCTTCATCAAACTCAGCCGCCATTGCCAGCGGGGAACAGCCCAAAGCTCCTATTTCCTGGCCACCGAACTGGGCCTCTCGCTGGGACTGCTGCTCCATTTCCTCTTCCGTCTCCATTCGGAGACCCTCCTGCTGCTCATCTGCCTGGCACTTGTCGTGCTCGCTTTCCTCAGTTATCATTTCTATTTGCATCGCTGGTTCATACACCATAAAAACCGTTAATCGGCCCTGCTGGCTTGTCTGCTTGGACAAAAAATCAGCCTGAAAGCGAAAAAACAACAAATAGTTTTCCTACTCTTAAAAAAAATGCTTATCTTTGCAGGGTTTAAGGAGAAAATGCGTCAGAACGAAAAAGAAGGGGCAAATCCAGCATTTTGACTTTTCTTGCCGAAGCTGGCCGCGACGCTCTGCTACCATGCTGCCCGGGCCTGTAGCAACCCTTCCTTTGGGGCGCTGAGGGCAGAGGCAGACCTACAACCGCATATCAAGTAAACAGAATCAACAATAATGGACCAAACAATCGATCAAGACAGAATTATCAAGATCAACATCGAGGAAGAAATGAAGTCCTCGTACATCGACTACTCCATGTCGGTGATTGTTGCACGTGCCCTCCCGGATGTAAGAGACGGCTTCAAGCCCGTCCACCGTCGTATCCTCTACGGTATGCTGGGCATTGGCAACACCAGTACCAACCCCTATAAGAAATGTGCCCGCGTCGTGGGTGAGGTGCTCGGTAAGTACCACCCCCATGGCGACAGTTCCGTATATGGAGCCCTGGTACGTATGGCCCAGGACTGGGCGATGCGCTACACCCTGGTCGACGGACAGGGTAACTTCGGTTCCGTCGACGGCGACTCTCCCGCAGCCATGCGTTACACCGAGTGCCGTCTGGCCAAGATGGGTGAGCATATCATGGACGACCTGGAGAAGGACACCGTCGACATGGTGAACAACTTTGACGACTCGCTGCAGGAACCCAGCGTGATGCCCACGAAGATTCCCAACCTGCTCGTGAATGGCGGCAACGGTATCGCCGTGGGTATGGCCACCAATATCCCCACGCACAACCTCGGTGAGGTGATCGACGGCTGCTGTGCTTATATCGACAACCCCGACATCGATACCGACGGACTGATGGAGCACATTAAGGCTCCCGATTTCCCCACCGGTGCATATATATATGGTATACAGGGTGTGAGAGATGCCTACGAGACGGGTAGGGGACGCATCGTGATGCGTGCCAAGGCCGAAATCGAGACGGGCGACACCCATGACAAGATTGTGGTGACCGAGATTCCCTATGGGGTGAACAAGGCCGACCTGGTGAAGTATATTGCCGACCTGGCCACCGAGAAGAAGATTGAGGGCATCACCAATGTCAACGACGAGTCGGGACGTCAGGGTATGCGTATCGTGGTGGATGTGCGCCGTGATGCCAACGCCAATGTCATCCTCAACAAACTCTTCAAGATGACGGCCCTGCAGAGCTCCTTCTCGGTGAACTGCATCGCCCTGGTGCATGGCCGTCCGAAACTGCTCACGCTCAAGGACTGCGTGCGCCATTTTGTCGACCACCGTCATGACGTGACCATCCGCCGCACCCGTTACGACCTGAAGAAGGCCCAAGACCGCGCCCATATCCTCGAAGCCCTCATCGTGGCTTGCGACAACATCGACGAGGTGGTACACCTCATCCGCTCGTCGAAGACCCCCCAGGAGGCCATCGAGAACCTCATGAAGCGCTTCGACTTCGATGAAATCCAGGCCCGCGCCATCGTCGACATGCGTCTGCGCCAGCTCACGGGTCTGCAGATGGACCAGCTGCACAACGAGTATGACGAGCTGATGAAGCTCATCAACTATCTGCAGCAGATTCTCGACGACCCCGAACTCTGCAAGAAGGTGATGAAGGACGAACTGCTCGAGGTGAAGGAGAAATACGGCGACGAGCGCCGCACGGAGATCAAGTACTCCAGCGAGGAGTTCAATGCCGAAGACTTCTATCCCGATGACCCCGTGGTCATCACCATCAGTCACATGGGCTATGTGAAGCGTACTGCCCTGAGCGAGTTCCGCGAGCAGAGCCGTGGCGGTGTGGGCAGCAAGGGAGCCCAGACCCGCGATGCCGACTTCACCGAGTATATCTATCCCGCCACGATGCACAACACGCTGCTCTTCTTCACCCAGAAGGGCCGCTGCTACTGGCTCAAGTGCTACGAGATTCCCGAGGGAGCCAAGAACGCCAAGGGACGTGCCATCCAGAACCTGCTCAACATCGAGGCCGATGATGCCATCAATGCCGTACTGCGCATCAAGAACTTCAATGATCCCGAGTTCCTCAACTCCCACTTCGTGATTTTCGCCACCAAGAACGGTATCATCAAGAAAACCTGTCTTGAGGCCTACAGCCGTCCGAGAGCCAATGGTGTCAATGCCATCAATATCCTGGAAGGCGACCAGGTGGTGAGCGTCCGTCTGACCAACGGCAACAACGAGATCATCATGGCCAACCGCAACGGTCGCGCCATCCGCTTCAATGAGCAACAGGTGCGTGCCATGGGCCGTGTGTCGACGGGTGTCATCGGTATGCGTCTGGATGGAGGCGACGATGAGGTGGTAGGCATGGTATGTGTGAACGACCCCAAGACCGAGACCATCATGGTGGTGAGCGAAAACGGCTACGGCAAGCGCAGCGAGGTGGAAGACTACCGTGTGACCGCCCGTGGCGCTAAGGGTGTGAAGACCCTCAACATCACCGAGAAGACCGGCCGTCTGGTGGCCATCAAGGTGGTGACCGACGAGAACGACCTCATGATCATCAACAAGAGCGGCATCCTCATCCGTCTGAAGCTCGCCGACATCCGCGTGATGGGCAGAGCCACCCAGGGTGTGCGCCTCATCAACCTCACCAAGAAGAACGACACCATCGCCAGCGTCTGCAAGGTGATGACTGCCGAGGAAGAGGAAGCCGAGGTGGAGGAGCTGCAGGAGACGGTCGGCGGAGCGGATGCCCCTGTGGCCGGTGAAGCCAACGGAAGCAACCCCGAAGAAGCCAATCCCGAAGAAACCAATCCCGAAGAAGCATAACAACAATAACCTAACAATAATCGGATTATGACAATGAAAAAAATGTTTATGATGATGGCCATGGCATCCATCGCCTCATCCGCTTTTGC
Source organism: Bacteroidaceae bacterium (assembly GCA_016302965.1). GTDB lineage: Bacteria > Bacteroidota > Bacteroidia > Bacteroidales > Bacteroidaceae > Prevotella. The sequence continues at coordinate 4,397 of JAEDMP010000056.1, read as the reverse complement.
CCAGGACGACCTGGTGAAGCAAGCCAAGAAACTCCAAGCCGGTGGTGATTTCGACAAGGCCATCGAAGTCTTGACGCCCGCCCTTACCTCCGATGCTACCGTTGACAAGGCAGCTGCCTGGAACCAGATGTTCCTCTTGCAGCAGGCCAAGTTCAATGCCATTCAGGAAGTGGAAGTGAACAACCGTGTGAAGCAGACCACCACTCCCTACGATACCGTGGGCATGCACCGCGCTGCCGTAGAGGCTCTGAAGGCTGCCATCAAGTGTGACGAATACGACCAGAAGCCCAACGCCAAAGGCAAGGTGAAAATCCGTTTCCGTGGCGCCAACGCACCCATTGCCCGCAACGTGCGCCTGAACGTGATCAATGCAGGTATGTACGAATACAACAAGAAGAACATGACCGCTGCCATGGAGAACTGGAAACTCTATGTGGACACCGGCAAGGATCCCCTCTTCTCTGAAATCAAGGAGATGGAAAAGGATGACTACCGTGCTGAGATTTGCTACTACGTGGGTCTTTCGGCCTATAACCTGAAGGATTATGCCACCGCTACTAAGTATGCAAAGATGGCAGCCGAAGATCCCGCCAAGGCTGCTGATGCCAACGAGATTCTCCTCTTCGCCCAGAAAGACGGTGCCAAGACCAAGGAAGACTCCCTGGCCTATCTCAACACCATCAAGGATCTGCATGAAAAGAATCCCGGTGAGAGCCGCTACTTCAACCTGCTGCTCGAATACTACACCCGTCCCGGTCGCCAGAACGAGCTGGGTCAGTGGGCTACCGAGGAAATCACCCGCGACCCCAACAACAAGATGGCTTGGGCCCTCAAGGGTGAGGTAGAGATGAACAAGGGCCAGTGGGACGATGCCATCGCCTCTTACCAGAAGGCCAGTGAAATCGACCCCTCTTTCGTACAGGTGGTATTCAACACGGGTGTCTGCTATAACTCCAAGGCCATCGAACTCAAGGACAAGCTCGCCGACAAGAAGACCGGCGGTCTGACCAACGAGAACGCCGACAAGGTGAAGGCTGTGCTCAACGATGCCAAGACCTATCTCGAGAAGGCCCGCGAGCTCGATCCCACCCGCTCTACCGTGAACTGGGCTTATCCGCTCTACCAGATCTACTACTCGCTTGGCGACAAGCAGAAGTCGGCAGAGATGGAAGCACTCATCAACGGTAACTAATTCTTTTCATTAATTGATTTTCTTCGATGCCAGCCGGGCATGTCTCATCGTCTGGCTGGCATCCTTTTTAAAACACACACACAGCATGAACCGATTGCTTCTTTTGCTCCTCGTTTTCGTCTTGCCGGCATCCCTCTCTGCTCAGAAGAAGGAGCTTTCGCAGGCCCGTTCCATCCTCAAGAGCGGCAACGGACTGGCCAATGGACAGCAGATTTTGGAGAAACTGCTGGCCGACCCCGAGAACAGGAAAGAGGAGAAAATATGGATAACCCTTTACCAGACCCTCGTGAAACGATATGACGAGGGCAACGAGAAATTGTATCTCAAACAGAATTACGACACCGCACTGCTCTTCAACCTCACGGCGCAGATGGCCACCACGCTGTTTGCCCTCGACTCGCTCGATGCCACTCCCGATGCGGGAGGCAAGGTGAAGTTGAAATACCGCAAGAAATATGCCGATGAGCTGCTGGCCTATCGGCCCAACATCTTCTTCGGCGGCTCCTACTATACCCGCAAGGGCGACTTCAAGCAGGGCTTCCGCTTCTTTGACCTTTATGTCAACTCGGCCAGCCAGCCGCTCTTCTCCGGCCACCGGCTTGCCGTCACCGATTCGGTCCAGTATCGTCAGGCGGCTTACTGGGCCACCTATTGTGCCTATAAACTGAAAGATGCCGACAAGACCCTGCAGTATGCCCCCGAGGCTTTGCAGAACGGCGGCGACCTCTACTGTTCCACGCTGCAGTATATGGCCAATGCCTATCAGTGGAAGAAGGACAGCGTGAACTATCTCAACATCCTGAAACGCGGCTTCCACAGCTGCCGGCGCTCGCTTTTTTTCTTCCCCCGCATAGTCGATTATTTCACGGAAAAGAACCAGCTCGACTCCGCCCTCGTCTTCACCAATGAGGCCCTGAAGGCCGACAGCACCCATCTGCTCTATCTCTTCGCCAAGTCGACCCTGTTGCTCAATATGGGCGACAACGATGGCAGCTATGCCGTGAGCGAAAAAATCATCGCTCTGAACGACACCCTGGCCGAACCTTATTATAATGCAGGCACCGCCTTTATCAACAAAGCCTCCAAACAGGAAGAGACCGCCGCCGGACGAGCCGACAAGCTGACGCTCCGACGCTACTATGAGAATGCGCGCCCCTATTTTGAGCGCTACCGCCAGCTGGCTCCCGACCAGCAGGACAAGTGGGTGCCCTCGCTTTATCGTATCTATCTCAATCTCAATATGGGACGTCAGTTTGAGGAGATGGATGCCCTGATGAAACAACACTGACGGGCGCTTCGGCATCGGCACAGGCACTGATTCCCCGACCCTGAACCGAAAAAAATAACACTCCATTTAACATTTTTATAGCAAAATCCGGTACATCGTATCGGATTTTGTTGTAACTTTGCACCCGTTTTCGGACAATTCGTTTCAGACAACAATCCCGACACCCAACTGAATATAAGTAAACCAAAATAGAAAACTTTTCGGACGGTGTGACGAAAAAAGTTTTCCAAAAAGAAAAATTATCATGGACATCAACTGCTTTAGAATTACCAAAAGAGGAGGAGAAAGTGAGCGCTTCTCGTTAGACAAAATCATGAATGCCATCATCAAGGCATTCGAGTCTGTGAATGCACCAGCCAACCTGGGGTGCATCTCCAAAATCATCAGTCATCTTGACATCCACGAAGGTATCAAAGTGGAAGATATCCAGAACCAGGTGGAGGTGGCACTCATGAAAGAGGGCTACTACGATGTGGCCAAATCGTTCATGCTCTATCGGCAGCGACATACCGAAGACCGCGAGACCATGGAGAAACTGAAATTTCTCTCCGACTACTGCGAGGCTGCCAATGCCGCAACGGGTTCGAAGTATGATGCCAACGCCAATGTGGAACACAAGAATATCGCCACGCTCATCGGCGAACTGCCCAAGTCGAACTTCATCCGCCTGAACCGACGGCTGCTCACCGACCGCATCAAGAAGATGTATGGCAAGGATTTGTCCGACAAATATATCGACCTGCTGAACCACCACTTCATCTACAAGAACGACGAGACCAGCCTGGCCAACTATTGTGCCTCCATCACGATGTACCCCTGGCTCATCGGCGGCACCAGCAGCATCGGTGGCAACTCTACCGCTCCCACCAACCTCAAGTCGTTCTGCGGCGGCTTCGTCAACATGGTGTTCATGGTGTCGAGCATGCTCAGCGGAGCCTGTGCCACCCCCGAGTTCCTCATGTATCTCAACTATTTCATCGGTCTGGAGTATGGTCGCGACTACTGGAAGAACGCCGACAAGGTAGTGGACCTATCGCTCAAGCAGCGTACCATCGACAAGATGATTACCGATTGCTTCGAGCAGATTGTCTACTCCATCAACCAGCCCACGGGTGCCCGCAACTACCAGGCCGTGTTCTGGAACATTGCCTATTATGACCGCTACTATTTCCAGAGCCTCTTCGGCGAGTTCTACTTCCCCGACGGCAGCAAACCAGACTGGGACGGACTCTCCTGGCTGCAGAAACGCTTCATGAAATGGTTCAACAAGGAGCGCACCAAGGCCGTGCTCACCTTCCCCGTGGAGACCATGGCGCTGCTGAGCAAGGATGGCGACGTGATGGACGAGGAGTGGGGCAGTTTCACCGCCGAGATGTACAGCGAGGGCCACTCCTTCTTCACCTATATGAGTGACAATGCCGACTCGCTCTCCAGTTGCTGCCGTCTGCGCAATGAAATCCAGGACAACGGCTTCAGCTACACCCTCGGTGCGGGCGGCGTGTCGACCGGTTCGAAGAGTGTGCTCACCATCAACCTCAACCGCTGCATCCAGTATGCCGTCAACCACAAGATAGACTACAAGGAGTTCCTGCTCGATATCATCGACCTCTGTCACAAGGTGCAGCTCGCCTACAACGAGAACCTCAAGGAACTTTGGAAGAACGGTATGCTGCCCCTCTTCGACGCCGGCTACATCAATATCTCCCGCCAGTATCTCACCATCGGTGTCAACGGACTGGTGGAGGCCGCCGAGTTCATGGGACTCACCATCACCGACAATCCCGACTACCGCCAGTTTGTGCAGACCATCCTGGGACTCGTCGAGCAGAAGAATATCGAATACCGCTCGAAAGAGGTGCTCTTCAACTGCGAGATGATTCCTGCCGAGAACGTGGGTGTGAAGCATGCCAAGTGGGA
>JAEDMP010000055.1 GCA_016302965.1 Bacteroidaceae bacterium | reverse complement strand
GTGGTCAACGGATGGGATGACCCGCGCATGCCCACCATCTGCGGATTCCGCCGCCGTGGCTACAGTCCCGAGGGTATCCTCTCGTTTATCGACAAGATTGGATATACCAAGTTTGATGCGCTCAACCAGATGTCGCTCTTCGAGGCGGCCGTACGCGACGACCTGAACAAACGGGCTCAGCGTGTGAGTGCGGTCATCGACCCCGTGAAACTCGTCATCACCAACTTCCCCGAAGGAGTGACCGAGACCTACCAAGTCATCAACAACCCCGAGAACGAGGCAGACGGCACCCACGAGATTGAGTTCAGCCGCGAACTGTGGATTGAGCGCGACGACTTCATGGAAGATGCTCCCAAGAAGTTCTTCCGACTCGGACCGGGCAAACAGGTGAGACTCAAGAACAGCTATATCATCCAGTGTCCCGAAGACATCAACGAGTGTGTGGTAAAGGATGCCGACGGCAACATCACCGAGATTCATGCCGAACTCATTCCCGAGACCAAGACGGGAGAAGCCAACTGCAATATGAAAATCAAGGGAAAGACCATCCACTGGGTGAGCTGCAAGCACTGCCTCGAAGCCGAGGTGCGCAACTACGACCGCCTTTGGATGGTGGAAAACCCGAGAGACGAGGTGGCTGCCTACTCGAAAGCCAACGGCGACGTAAGAGGCATCGAGGCCATGCGCCCCTTCCTCAACCCCCACAGCCTCGAAATCAGAAAGGCTTATGTGGAGAAATGGCTCGCCACACGAAAGCCCATGGATTATCTGCAGTTCCAGCGCATCGGCTACTACAACGTAGACACCGACTCAACCCCCGAACACCTTGTGTTCAACAGAACCGTGGGACTGAAGGACACTTGGGCCAAACAAAACAGATAAGGCGGATTAACAAGACAAGCAGGTTCTATCAAAATGAAAGATTCGAAAGACGACTATTTCAAGAGCAAGGAATTCAGGGAACTGCTCGCATCCTATGAAAATGACAAGCATACGGGCAGTCCCATATTCCTTCACTCCGACGACCTGGCAGAGATTGCCGACTACTACAGGTTGGAGGGGATGATTGAACAGGCCCATGAGGCTGCTGTTTACGGAGTCCAATTACACCCTGGAGCCACCACGCCACTGCTCTTTCTTTCACGAGAGGCACTCACCCAGAACAACATCCCCAAAGCGGAAAAGCTGGCGGCCGAAATCGAAGACAAAAGCGATTCCGACTACCACTATCTGCTGGCGGAAATAGGCGTAGCCAAAGGCAAACTCAACGAGGCTGAGGAGAAATTCCGGAAATACTACGATGAGACGTCGGACGAATTGGAAAGGGACGATATCGCCATCGACATCGGCATCATCTATCTCGACTACGGCTATTTCGAAGAGGCACAGCAATGGTTGGAGAGATGTGTGAACAATGACCGCACGGACTACTATGAGGCCATGGCCAACGTGCTCTTTTTCACGCAGAACTTATCCGAATGTGCCATGATGTATGAAAAGCTCATCGATGCCCATCCCTACAACCCTGCCTACTGGCTGGGCTTGTCCAACAGCCAGATGATGATGGGCCACTACGAGGAATCGGCCTGCAGTTGCAACTACGGCATCGCCGTGGCTCCCGAGTGTGTCGACCTTTACATCGTCAAGGCCGAATGTCTGAAACAGCTGCAACAGACTGCAGAGCTCTACAAACTGATGAAACAGATCAGCTCCACGGAGAGCCAGTCGCCACAGACACTGGTGGGGTTCGCCTCTATCCTCAGCTCCAACCATCAGTTCCAGGAAGCTCTCAACTGTCTGGAGAAGGCTCATGGGTTGTTGAAGAAACTGCCCTACGACAAGAACAAACCAATCTATCTGAGCCTCTATCAGGAGGCCAGCTTAGCCAATTTCTATCTCGGTTCGAAACCTCTGGCATCCTATTATGCCAATGAGGCTCTCCATATTGCACCCAACAATGCCCACTCATTGACGCTGAAAGGGCTCATTCTCCTCTCCGACAAATTGGTGGATGCGGCAGAAGAATGCTTCAGAAAAGCGATAGCAGCCGACAACAATCCCGAGGATACCATGCTGCGAATCTTCTATGCCTACTACACCAACAAGCTTTACGAGCAGGCATTTCAGACGCTCAGCAGCCTGCACGAACTCTATCCCTATTGCAACGACGGCTACACAATAGCCTATCTCGCCATCTGCAGTTGGCACACCAATCGGATGGAGGAGTTCAACCAATATCTCAAGGAGGTTACCGTTCAGGAACCCTCAAATATGGAAATGGTACTCCATCATATTATATATACAATCCACTGAGCATCCTTATATATAATAATAGGTATATAGAGGTATAAAATTATCAGGAACCCATATTTTTTCATTAATTAGTTATTATTATTGTGAACATCATCTCATCACTGTTAGAAAACCTCAACTACGGAACCATCCTGTTCCTCATGCTCCTGGAGAGCACCGTGATTCCAGTTCCTTCCGAACTGGTAGTGGCACCTGCTGCCTATCATGCAGCAGCCGGCAACATCGACATTTTCCTCGTCATTCTCTTTGCCACCATTGGTGCCGATTTGGGTGCCTCCATCAACTATGTAGTGGCCTATTTCTTCGGTCGTCCGCTCATCTACCGTTTTGCCAACAGCAAATGGGGCAAAATGTGCCTGCTCAACCAGGCGAAGGTGGAACACAGTGAGAAGTATTTCTACGACCACGGTGTGGTGGCAACGCTCACCGGACGTCTGCTCCCCGGCATCCGTCACCTCATCTCCATACCAGCAGGTCTCGCCAAGATGCCTTATTGGAAATTCCTCTTCTACACCACCATCGGTGCCGGCTGCTGGAACATCATCCTTGCCGCACTGGGCTGGTATCTGCACTCCGTAGTGCCCGAAGAACAACTCACCGAGAAGATAGAAGAATACTCTGAATACATCAAGCTATTCCTCATTGCCGCCGTTGTGGTGGCTGTGGGCTATTTCCTCATCAGACATCTGATGAAAAAGAAGAACCAGCAGAATTAACATATTATCAATCTTTAATCATTATCCGTATGGCTATAAAGACAAACAATCACCTCGTAATCATGGCTGGAGGTGTAGGAAGCCGATTCTGGCCGATGAGCACAGCCGAGAAACCCAAACAGTTTATCGACGTTTTAGGATTAGGAAAATCACTGCTCCAACTGACCGTGGAGCGATTCAAGGGAATCTGCCTTCCCGAAAACGTGTGGATTGTCACCAACAAATGTTATGCAGACATTGTCAGAGAGCAGTTGCCCCAAGTGCCTGCAGGCAACATCCTCTGCGAACCATGCCGGCGCAATACAGCTCCCTGCATTGCATACGTCAGCTGGAGAATCAAGTCGAAGGATCCCAAGGCCAACATCGTTGTCACTCCCAGTGACCACGTAGTGATGGATGTAGCCGAATTTCAGCGCATCATCACCAGCTGCCTCAGCTTCACCGCCGAGACCGATGCCATCGTCACACTGGGCATTCAGCCCACCCGCCCCGAAACGGGATACGGCTATATTCAAGCCGACCTCTCTTCCAGCTCGCTGCGCAACAAGGGCATCTTCAGAGTGGACTCCTTCAAAGAGAAACCTGATGCCGCCACAGCCGAGCAGTATATCAAGAAGAACAATTACTTCTGGAATGCAGGCATCTTCATCTGGAACGTCAGTACGATTGTCAATGCCTTCCGTGTCTACCAGCCAGCCATCTCGGAAACCTTTGAAAATCTGCTGCCCTACTACGGCACCGACAAGGAACAGGAAGAAATCGACCGCGTCTTCCCTGAATGCGAGAGTATCTCTGTGGACTATGCCATCATGGAGAAAGCCGAAGAAATCTTTGTCTGCCCAGGCGAATTTGGCTGGAGCGACCTTGGCACTTGGGGTTCGCTGCGCAATCAGGCCAAGAAAGACCTCTATGGCAATGCAGCCATCGGCAACGATATCCGTCTCTTCGAGACTACCGACTGCATGATTCATACCATGCAGGAGAAAAAGGTAATCATTCAAGGACTCGAAGGCTATATCGTGGCAGAAAACGAAGATACGTTGCTCATCTGCAAACTGTCTGAGGAACAGCGCATCAAGCAATTCACCGGAGAAAAATAGTCTGTTTATCGCAAGCATTAATCACATAGTTTCAAAAATAAACAAACAAAAAGAAAAAAATTTCAATGAAAAAAGTTGCTCTCATCACAGGTATCACAGGTCAAGACGGTTCTTACTTGGCCGAATTTTTATTGGCCAAGGGCTATGATGTGCATGGCACCATCCGCCGCTCGTCTGTTGACTATCGCGAACGCATCGCCCATCTCGAAGGAAAGCCCCATTTCCATCTGCACTATGCCGACCTGGGCGACTCCATGAGTATTCTGGGAGTCATCGGCAAGGTGAAACCCACAGAAATCTATAACCTCGCCGCCCAAAGCCACGTACAGGTGAGCTTCGACTCACCTGAGTTTACGGCTGATGTCGATGCTACTGGCGTTCTGCGTGTGCTCGAAGCCGTGCGCCAGCTGGGTCTGGGAGACACTTGCCGCATCTATCAGGCATCTACCTCTGAACTCTACGGCAAGGTGGAAGAAGTGCCCCAGAACGAGAAGACCCCCTTCCATCCCTACAGCCCCTATGCCGTGGCCAAGCTCTACGGCTTCTGGATTGTCAAGGAATACCGCGAAGCCTACAATATGTTCTGCTGCTCGGGCATTCTCTTCAACCATGAGAGTGAGCGCCGCGGCGAGACCTTCGTCACCCGAAAGATTACGCTGGCCGCCGCCCGCATCGCCCAGGGCAAACAGGATTGCCTCTACCTCGGCAACCTCGACTCACTGCGCGACTGGGGTTATGCCAAGGATTATGTGGAATGTATGTGGCTCATCCTTCAGCACGAGACTCCAGAAGACTTCGTCATCGCTACCGGTGTGCAGCATACGGTGAGAGAGTTTGCCACCCTCGCCTTCCACCATGCCGGCATCGAACTGCGCTGGGAGGGTGAAGGCGTGAACGAGAAGGGTATCAACGTGGCCAACGGCAAGGTGGTTGTGGCTGTCAGCGAAGACTTCTACCGTCCCACCGACGTGGTGAACCTCTGGGGTGACCCCACCAAGGCGAAGACCGAGCTGGGATGGAACCCGCAGACAACCACCTTCGAACAGTTGGTTGAAATCATGGTGAAGCATGACATGCAGAAGGTGGCCGCTGAGCACGTGGCATCGGTGGTGCGTACCAACCTGGCAGAGTATCTCGAAAAGGGTATTGTGAAATAAAACCGGAAGTATTCAGCAGATTATCATGTTATCCAAAGACAGCAAGATATATGTGGCAGGACACCGCGGACTCGTGGGTTCTGCCATCTGGAACAACCTGGAGGCAAGAGGCTATCACAACCTCGTGGGAAGAACCCACCATGAACTCGACCTCACTGACCAGGTGGCTGTAGAGCGTTTCTTTGATGAGGAAAGGCCCGATGCCGTTGTCCTCGCTGCCGCCTTCGTGGGTGGCATCATGGCCAACAGTCTCTACCGTGCCGATTTCATCATGCAGAACATGAAGATGCAGTGCAACGTCATCAGCAATGCCTACTCGCATGGGGTGAAGAAACTGCTCTTCCTCGGTTCCACCTGCATCTATCCGAAGAATGCGCCCCAGCCGATGAAGGAAGAGGCACTGCTCACCTCGCCACTGGAATATACCAACGAGGAGTATGCCATCGCCAAGATTGCCGGACTGAAGATGTGCGAGTCGTACAACCTGCAGTATGGCACCAACTATATCGCAGTGATGCCCACCAATCTCTACGGTCCCAATGACAACTTCCATCTCGAGAACTCACATGTGATGCCGGCGATGATGCGCAAGATCTATCTCGCAAAACTCATCCACGAGGGCGACTGGAAGCGTATCGAGATTGACATGAACAAACGGCCTATCAATCCCGACGAGAAACTCAAGAGCCTCATCGGAGAGGGCAATGTGGACGGCAACAACAGCCATGAACGCATTCTGAAGGCACTGGAGTTCTACGGTATCTACGACAACAAGGTGGTGCTGTGGGGCACAGGCACACCGCTGCGCGAATTTCTCTGGAGCGAGGATATGGCCGATGCCAGCGTGCATGTGCTGCTCAACGTCGACTTCAAGGACATCATCGGCATCGAGAAGTACTCGTCGGTGTTCTACGGAGCATCCACCACAGGCGATGTTGACCGCAACAACTCTGAAGGACGCGGCGGCGCTATCCCCTCGCTGGGCGAGATTCGCAACTGCCACATCAATGTGGGTACGGGCAAGGAACTCACCATCCGCGAGCTGTCGGAACTGGTGGTGAAGGCTGTCGGTTTTGAGGGAACCGTCGAGTTCGACTCGTCCAAGCCTGATGGCACCATGCGCAAGCTCATTGATGTGAGCAAGCTGCACAGCCTCGGATGGACCCACCGCGTGGAGATAGAAGACGGAGTGAAGATGCTCTTCGATTGGTATCAGGAGAGTCTTCAATCGTGAATCTGACGATTCATCAAACGAACAACCTCTATAGGGGTGTATCCAGCAATGGATGCACCCTTCTTTATTTGTTCTTGCTTGGCAACGATAGAACGCCGGACTTGGAATAGAGACAAAAAGAAAACCGCTTATCTCACGACAAACGGTTCCGTAAAAACAAACTACTTAAAAACTAATCTACTAAAACAAATCAAAAAAATATTTCTGTGTTTCGTAATACTTTGTGTACAATATGAACTTTTGATGATATTTCTGTTTTGACAATGCAAAATTACGCATAATCTTTCACATTGCAAACATTTTCTCCTATTTTTTTCTCCATTTTACCATAAAACAGGGGGACAAAATGTTTTTTAGCATTTCGTCCCCCATATTTGTTATGTTAGGTTTACAAAATTACATCATTCCTCCCATACCGGGAGCACCGCCCATAGGCATGGCAGACTTGTCCTCAGGTTTGTCAACAATCAGACATTCGGTAGTGAGGAAGAGTCCGGCGATAGATGCGGCATTCTCCAAAGCTACACGGGAAACCTTGGCGGGATCAATCACACCAGCCTTGCGCATATCCTCGTAAACATCGGTGCGGGCATTGTAACCGAAGTCGCCTTCGCCCTCGCGCACCTTCTGCACAACCACGGCACCCTCGCCACCGGCATTGGTGACAATCTGGCGCAGAGGCTCCTCGATGGCACGCTCCACGATGTTGATACCGGTCTGCTCATCGGCATTGGCACCCTTGAGTTCCTTCAGTGAATCAAGCGCGCGGATATAGGTCGTACCGCCACCGGCAACCACACCTTCCTCGATGGCAGCACGAGTAGCACAGAGGGCATCGTCTACGCGATCCTTCTTCTCCTTCATCTCCACCTCACTGTTGGCACCCACGTAGAGCACAGCCACACCGCCTGCCAGTTTGGCGAGACGCTCCTGCAGCTTCTCCTTGTCGTAGGAACTGGTGGTGTTGGCCATCTCGTTCTTGATCATGGCAACACGGTCGGCAATCAACTGCTTGTCACCGGCACCATTGACGATGGTGGTATTGTCCTTGGTCACGGTCACCTTGTCGCAGGTGCCCAGCATGTCGAGCGTAGCCTGTTCCAGTTTCAGACCCTTCTCCTCGCTGATGACGACACCACCGGTGAGCACGGCAATATCCTCAAGCATAGCCTTGCGACGGTCGCCGAATCCGGGAGCCTTGACAGCGCAAATCTTCAAGCCGCCACGCAGACGGTTGACCACGAGTGTGGTGAGTGCCTCAGAGTCAACATCCTCGGCAATCACGAGCAGCGGACGGCCACTCTCGGCAGCGGGCTGCAGGATGGGCAGGAAGTCCTTTATGTTGCTGATCTTCTTGTCGTAGATGAGGATATAGGGGTTGTCCATCACGCACTCCATCTTGTCGGCATCGGTCACGAAATAGCCGCTCAGATAGCCACGGTCGAACTGCATACCCTCCACCACATTGATATAGGTGTCGCGGCTCTTGCTCTCCTCGATGGTGATGACGCCATCCTTGCTCACCTTGCGCATGGCATCGGCAATGAGTTTACCGATTTCAGGGTCATTGTTGGCAGATACGGTAGCCACCTGCTCAATCTTCTCGTAGTTGTCATCCACCTTTTCGGCCGTGCTCTTGATGTATTCCACCACGGCAGCCACAGCCTTGTCGATACCACGTTTGAGGTCCATGGGGTTGGCACCGGCGGTCACGTTCTTCAGACCCACATTCACGATGCTCTGTGCGAGGATGGTAGCAGTGGTTGTACCGTCACCAGCGTCATCACCAGTCTTGCTGGCCACGCTCTTCACGAGCTGTGCGCCGGTGTTCTCAAAGTGGTCTTCGAGTTCCACCTCCTTGGCTACGGTCACACCGTCCTTGGTAATCTGGGGAGCGCCAAACTTCTTCTCGATGATTACATTACGGCCCTTGGGACCAAGGGTTACCTTGACAGCATTAGCCAACTGGTCAACGCCCTTCTTCATGATGTCGCGGGCGTCCATATTGAATTTGATATCTTTTGCCATAATCGTATGCTAAATTATATAATGAATATAATAAATAATGTGTATTGAAAAAAAAAACGCTTGCTTATTTCTCGATAACGGCGAGCACATCGCTCTGTCTCATCATCAGATACTTCACACCCTCATACTCCAGTTCAGTGCCGGCATATTTGCCATAGAGCACCTCGTCACCGGCCTTGAGCACCATCTCTTCGTCTTTGGTGCCATTGCCTGTGGCTACGATTGAGCCATGGAGCGGCTTTTCTTTTGCAGTGTCAGGAATGATGATTCCACCAATTTTCTCTTCTGCGGGGGCAGGGAGTACAAGCACTCTGTCTGCCAATGGTTTGATGTTCATAATGTTGTTATTTTTTAAGATGTTGATATTTTGTTGTTGATGATAGGGAATGGCTGCAAGAGCCATCCGTCGACTTCGGCTGACTGTTCGTCAGGCTTGTCACCCTTCTTTATGCCAAAAGCGTGCCATCCGACACGCTTTTGCCACTGGTTCAAGTCCATAAATCACACTTTTTCACATTTTTCTTCCACTTTTTCCCAAATCATGACAATCCCGCCTTTCGTTTCTGCCAATCATCTGCCTCAGACTGACAATCTGACAGCCTAAGCCCAACCGGCAGCTCACTGTACGATTATCTTCCGACGGTTCTGGATATAGATGCCCTTGGAGGGAGGAGTATCTAACCGACGACCTTGCAGGTCAAAGCAGGGGGAAAGGGTTCCGGCTGCGGGCTGGCGGATGGAAGTCTCTTTGCACCAAGGCGACTGGTAGACCAGCTGTCCGTCCTTCCAGCACCGTTGCAGATAGGTGACGGCCGATTCGGCAGACAGCAGACGGTGTCCGAGATGCTCATCCTTGCTCACACCGATACCCTCGATAAGTTGGTAGAGCCAAGGAGCCGTTTCGCCGCTCATATAGGAGGTGCAGTCAAGCCCGGTATCGATGGTGATAACCGGATAACGGTAGCCCAGGTTCTGTTCCATGCTGCAATCGAGCACATACCCTACTCCATTATCCAGGAGGTCGCCCTGCTGCATACCGAAATCAAGTATCACTTCGGGCTCTCCCTCCTCACCGACGGCATACAGTTTTCTTCCTTCCTCAAACACCGTCATCCGGCGGTCCAGTTCTGGTGAGAAGAGCAACTTGCACAGGCGATTGCCCACCAGCGTGTCACCGTGCATCCGGATAGAAAGGGGCCACACTTGGGCCCGAAGATCGGTCGGCATGCCCAAACACTCCCACACACTGCCCTCGGTGAGCATCTCTTCGTAAGCCACCTGCACATCCTCATCCGCAGCAGCCGACCGCATCCGTTTCTGTCCGCCTTTAGAGGTGAAAATCACATGGCTGATATTGGAGGGTCTGGGACGTTTGGCATGGGAGGGGATGCTGTTCCCGAAAAACAGTTCCATGGGGCCGCCAAGGAAGCCATACTGATAGACAATCCCTTTCCATGCAGGCAGACAACGGCTGCCATTGTGGAGCATAAAGTAGTCGAGCGAACCCTCCTGCCAGTCAATATACAGTTCTTGTACCCCGCCCCCATAGACACCATAGCGTATGGTTCGGCCATACTCGAAGGGCTGGCTGAAATCATAGAGCAGACATTCCTCGCCCACTCGTCCATCTATCAGGATGGGGCGCACATACACCATCGCACCGTTACGCTCAGTGCGGATATAGCCTTGCAGTTGGGGAGCCTGGGGTTGATTGTCTACAAACATCACTTTCTCCAAGGCCAGACAGTCATCATCCGCCTTTTTCAGACGGTAGGCGACATGTACCTCCGTAGCCGAAGTCACACCCGAATCGGGTTCCACATCATCCGTGTAGTAAACCTCCCACTCGGAGCCTTCGCTCCAGATGGGGTTATCCTGTGCCTGCACACAGAGTGGCAGCAGACAGAGGAGGGTCATCCATAGTGTTTTCATCATTTGATATATTGGTTTAGATAGTTTTCGATGGTCTGGTTATGCACATCGCTGTCCAGTTTCTTCTTCATGCGTTGCTTGCGCACCGCCACCGACGATGGCGCAATACCATAGACATCGGCCAGCAGTGCATTGGGTACGCGCATCATCAGCAGGCAGCAGAAACGCACATCCTCAGTGGTGAGCGTGGGATGTTGTTTGCGCAGCCGCGAGGTGAATCCGGGCAGCACCATGTCGGTATTCTTCTCGATGAGCACCCACGACGATTCTTCGAGATTGATATGTCCGCTCTTGCCCCGGTGGGCATTGAGGATGGGCAGGATGATGGCATAGAGATGCTCATAGTAGAGGCGCTGCAACCTGATGTTCTCCTCCCTTATATTGCTCTCATTGGCCTGTGCCATCTCCGACAGGCGCAGGGCTTCCAGTTCTTTGGCATGGGCGATACGGGCCTTGCGGCGATAGAAGAGCCCCATGAGCGATGCGGCCAACAGCAATAGCAGCACTACACTCAAGAGCGCAAACATCCGGGCACGTTCGGCCTCGCGTACAGCACGCTGCGACTCCATCTGCCGCTCATGCTGCAGGGCATGTATCTGTGCCGTATGCTCCGCATTCTCAGCCTTGGCGATGCTGTCACTTATCTCCATCAATTGGATGGCATCCGCATAGGCCGTCTGCCATTGGAGGGTTTCCTCATGCCGATACATCCGCAGCCTTACCATTTCCGCCCGGGCATGTATGCCACTCTCCTTGATATAACCGGGGAGCAGTGCCATCATCTCTGCATAGCGGTGCTGCAGGTCCAGTCCGTAGAGCCGGGTGATGCGGTAGAGGTCGGTGTGCCGTACGGCGGGGTCGGTGCGTTCTGCCTTTTCGATATAAAAGACAACACTGTCTCCGGCATCATTCATCAGATGGATTTGTGCCAACAGCAGCAAGGTCTGGGCACAAAAGTCTATCGTGTCACGGGGCGCAATTCGGCAAGCTTCGTGCGCTGCCGTCAAGGCACTGTCGAGTTGGCCTCCCACCATCAGGGCTGTAGCCATCTGCTGCAGTGCCTCGGCCTTCATCACCGCCCCACGTCTCGGGTCAGAGGTCCCGACAGCCTCGGCTTCAGTGAGCATCTTCTGCAGGTATCGTTTCTGCAGGTCAGTGAGGTTCTTCTGTTCATATTCCGCCGCTATCTGCTGACAGATGCGGAAACACTGCCCGTGGTTGCCGTCGGTCTGACAGGAGTCGGCCTGATTGAGCAGCGTTACCAATCGGGCATCCTCATCGGGAAGCGGAGCATGGTTTACCTTGATGCAACCTGCCAATAGAGCCAGCATCACGAATATGGTCATCTTCTTCATCATGATTCGGTCGGTTTCTTTTTGTTTCTGCAAAGATACGAATAAAATACCATTTTCCTACCCCGAAAACAGAAAAGTATATATCCGTATCAGCATCTATATGTTTTATCTTTCTTATATTCAACAAGATAGGAACAACCGAAATGTATATCCCATTCTGCCCTTATGGATCCTTCTTCTCCTGTATCTGATAGAGAATGAGGGCAGGATGCTGCATGCAGTCGACGGCCGTAACAATGAGTGTAGTGTCACGCCGCAGTTGGTCCAGATAGTCGCTGATGGGGCGATTGTATTCGTTGCCGTCGGGTGCCTCAATGACATAATCCACCCGCCCGATATATTCTGCTGGAAAGATGCCCGCAAAATAACAGGTGCGGCAAAGCGGTTTCAGTTCGTAGAACAGCGAGAAGGGTGCAACCACCACATCTGTCGGTTTGAACTGCTGGCGATGGACAAAGGATTGCAGTCGCCGGTAGGCATTGCCCTCCGAGTCACTCATCGACTCCACTCCCCATCCCGTCAACAGCAAGGCCATCACTCCCACCACCATCCCACTCCACCGATGGCATTCAGCAACAACGGTGGCCGACACCACCAAGGGGAGCAAGGCCATCCAGAAATAATAGTTGGCAAAACGCCCTGCGAAGGTCATGATCACAGGTACATAGACGGCCACCATACAAAGCTGGAAACCCTTGTCGGTGCAGAGAGCGGAAAGGCGGCGGCGAAAACTCAGAAGATAAGCAACCAGGGTGGCTATCGCCAAAAGGAGGAAACTGCGACAGGCAAACGCCTCGGCCAACCTATCCGTCAGTCCCGATTCCACAGAGAGACTCGTCAGTTTCTCCGTGTAGGCTGCGGTAGAGAATCCCCACAACTCGCCTACCCACGGCAAGAGGGCGAGGACGGCGGCCGAGAGGGTTGCCGAATACTGGATGATGCTGCAGGCAAAACCCAACAGGCGCCCATGCATCCACATGAACAGACAGATGGCCAATACACCCAGCAGCATACCCGTCAGCAACAATGCCAACAGCTGAATCAGCAGCCGTCGCTTTCCCCGCAACACGATGAAGCCAAACAGCCAAAGTGCCAAGAGGCATACAGCCGCCTGGATGCCGGTGCCCACGAGCAGTGCCGCCATAGCAGCCACTGCAATACGGGAAGAGATGGAAGGTGCCGCGAGATGTCGGCCAATGGCTTGCACAGACAAGACCAAGAGCAGGGCGCATAACATATCCGGCCTACCGTTGCGATACATCCATGCTATCTCGGCCGTTCCCCACAGCAGCAGTGCAAAGAGGGCCGTCTGCCATGGATGGAGCGGCAACAGATAGCGCCGGACAAGTCGCAGGCATACGCCTCCCATCACGAAGACAACAAGTAGATTAAGGCTTCTCACCGCAACTATACCGCCTCCGAACAGCATCATCCACAAAGCTGCCAGCATCTGATAGAGAGGCGGATAGGTGGAGAATGGGTATTGGCCGGCCACACGGTACCAGGCCGTAGTCTCCCACGAGCCTTGGAAGGCAGCCTGATAGGCCGTGTCGAGAATCATCACTTCGTCAATCCAAGGCAGCAGGTTCTGCAGGGTGAGCAGATTGACCGCCACAAAAGCCAGCGACACCAAGAGATAGGTGCCGCCACTTGTTCTTCTTTCTGTTGTTTCCGTGTTCATGGGTTTCCGTTTCATCAGGCAGTTCTTTTTTCGTTGTAAATGTGAAATCAGGTTCGCTTTGGTACTGCAAAGTTACACCAGATTCCGTATCGAAAAAAGAGCCGACATATAGATGTATATCAGCACAAACGGTATCTTTCCAAAATAACATATTGAAAAACAATGTCTTACAGCAACCATTAATGTATATGGCTGAGTCCCCGGAAAGAACGCCTTATTCTGTTCACAACTGATTGCCCTATTCAGTTGACAACTGAATGCCCTGTTCAGTTCACAACTGATTGCCCTGTTCAGTTCACAACTGAATGCCCTGTTCAGTTCACAACTGAATACCCTGTTCAGTTCACAACTGAATGCCCTGTTCAGTTGGGACTGGTATCATGATGATTTGAAGATGACTTCATGACAGGCTGAAAAAATCAGCCAAATTCAGCATTTTCCGCTCAATTTGGCTGATTTTTCCTTGGAATATCAAGCACATTTGTAATAATTGAGAGGAATAAGAAAACGGACCAACTGTTCTATATAACTATATCTGTTTACTATCAAGCTTTACGAAAAACAGTCACTTGTGACACTTTTTCGGAGGCAAAGTAACATATTTTATCTCAAACCGAAGAAGAAAGCCAAGAATAGACTTCATGTATCCTCCTCTAAACCTTTTTTCATTATCCCTTTTACCGTCTTCTTCAGATTCTCTTTTGCCACTTCGGGCAGAAGGAGTTGAACCAGAGGACGGGAATCGTTCCCGTTGATGCTCTGTACCTTGGAGAAATGGCGGGACAGAGTGGATTCCGGGTCTT
The DNA here is from genome assembly GCA_016302965.1 of Bacteroidaceae bacterium. GTDB lineage: Bacteria > Bacteroidota > Bacteroidia > Bacteroidales > Bacteroidaceae > Prevotella. The sequence goes on along the minus strand of JAEDMP010000055.1, from coordinate 1,946 downwards.
CTATCGCACCCGACAACAGCCAGGTTTCCACGCCTGCACCAAGGCAACGCTTCCGCACGCCATACGGCACCTTGCCCATCAAGGTTTGAGCGTCAGACTTGCCCTCTCCTGTAATGACGATATCTGCATCTTTTATCAACTCGTCAAATCCGGCAATGTCGAGTATGATGTCTATTCCAGATGCCAGTTGGGCATGGAGGTAAGTGAGGAAGGCGTAGCCCAGTCCACCGGCAGCCCCAGCCCCGGGATAGTGTGCCATGTCGGCAGAGGCAATGCCTTCTTTCTCCGTCTTGTTCGCAAATGCCCGAAGCCTTTGGTCCAACAACCTGACTTGTTTGGGGCTTGCTCCCTTCTGCGGTGCGAAGACGTAGGCCGCTCCCTGTTCGCCATATAACGGATTGGCCACATCGCAAGCCACGACATACTTGCATGGCGTGTGCAAATGTCCTCTATCTCGAAGAGCCTTCAACATGCCCTCACCTGCATCGCATGTGGCACTTCCTCCGATACCCATCACAATGCTTTCACATCCTCTGCCGATGGCATCTGCCATCATCTCACCTACACCATACGTAGTGGTGTTCAAGGGATTACGCTTGTCTTCAGGCACGAGCGTCAGTCCGCTTGCCGCAGCCATTTCCATATAGGCCGTCTTACCGTCGAGCGACATGGCATACGAGCAGGCAACCCTCTTCATCAGAGGCCCATGAACACACAACGACACGTCAACGGTAGGCAACAGTCTTCTGACGCACTCCACCAGTCCCTCGCCCCCATCGCTTAACGGGAGTTGGATAACGTTGGCATCGGGGCATACCGAGTGTATTCCCTCCGTGGCGGCATCACACGCCTCGCTTGCGGAGATGCATCCCTTGAATGAGTCAAACGCAACAATAATTTTCTTTATCATGGCAGTCACGGTTGTTCCAGTCAAATAAAACACTCATTCTTACCCGTGAATCTGGTCGCCACTCCATACAGCGGTACATTGTCGAGCCAGTCCTCATGCCGGTAGTTGGACATCGAGAACCTTAATCCGTGCAACGAGGTGTTACTTGTGACTATCTGTCGTAATGATTTGGCACGCAGGTTCTCCTCGGCCTTGACTTCTACCGGTTTTTCTCCAAAATGTTTGAGCAGCCACGTCTTTCCCACATGACGCACACCATTGAGGATGAGGGGTTTATGTCGTGGATTATTCTTCCATTCCAATAATTGCCTATAAGCGTTCCTTTCCATTGTTTACACTTTTATGCACGAACTTTCGCCTGCCCACTACACTTTTATGCACGAACTTTGGGCCATTCACTACACTTTGATGCACGAATACTGCTGGCAAAGATAATCAAAATACGTTATTTATTAATAAGGTGTGTCTGATAATTACGGGATTTTAACAAAACAATGCTTCTATATAGTTTCAAAAAGAATAGATTTCGGTACGACAAATTGGACACCCTAATAAAACAACGTGAATGGTGGGTTGCAATCATCAACAGCGCAACTGGATGCTCATAGTGCGCCAGTTGGCGCACTCCAGTTTTCCAGTTGGCGTACTGCAGTGCGCCAGTGGGCGTACCGTAAAAACGCAGTTGGACGATTATTTACACACTTCTATATAACATGTATCTGTTATCTCTCGTTTTGCTCAGGGAAAGGCCCCTGTGGTGAACTGAGTAGTTACACCAGCTGATAAAATGGATTGAGTCTAGTGGCTCTTGGGATAAGCCCTACAAACCGACTCAGGGGGAGCAGACAGACTTCGAGGCTCATCTGGCAATGTTGCAGAAGAGCTAGAAGAACAAGCCTGCCTCCATGAAAAGGGACAAGAACGAGAGTATGCCTGACTGCATATATGCTTTGTCCAAAGAGGAATTCACCATTTCCTTTATGGACTACCATGTGATAATCTTGTCCACGATTTCCTGTTGTTCCGTGCTGCTGCG
>JAEDMP010000121.1 GCA_016302965.1 Bacteroidaceae bacterium | reverse complement strand
GGTATCTTCATTTTTTTTGCTGTTTTCATACATTTTTCAAGCTCTTGTTGCCAGAGGTATAGTGGTCACCGACGACGTAGGAACTGTGGTCGAGTTCGTCGGTGATGTAGGAGGTGGTGTAGATGACCTGATAGCTGTCGGCCGGGTAGCGGATGAGGGTGTCTATCAGGGTCTGCTGGAAATGCTGGGCTCGCTCCTTCTCGATTCCCTTGTCCTCCATGTTGTCGGCGAAGATGAAGCGTGGATAGCGCATCTCGGGCAACTCCAACGAGGCGAAGAAGATGGAGAAGCGGGCCACGAGCTTCAGGAAGAAGGTGGAGGAGGCACTGAACTTGTTGTGCCGGGTGCGCAGGTAGGCGATGTTCTGTGAGAAGTCGATGTGGAGGTCTTCCTGACGGGCTTCCTTGAAGGCACGCTGGCGCATGAGGTCGGAGTGGAGGAAATGGATGCCGAACTGCTGCATCTTGGCGACTATTTGGGTGCGACGGGTCTGCTGATGGGTTTCGAGGGCGGCGATGTAGCGTCGGGTCTTCTCGATGTCGGACTCCAGCTGCTGGATGCGGCGGACAACGGTCTCGTAGTAGGTGGCGGTTTCGAGCAGGGTCTGGTATTGGAGCAGTTCGCCCTGCAACCGGCCTTTCTGAAGGAGGAAGTCTTCGAGCTGTTCGTTGCGGGTGGAGCTGGCGTCGCTGAGGAGGAGGTCGAGCTGGCGGCGTTCGCTCTTCAGACGGCTGCGCAGCTTCTTCTCCTCTGAACGGACATGGTCGAGGCGGCGGAGGTCGTCGTTGAGGTTGTTCTCCGACTCGTTGAGCTGGAAGGAGATTTCGGCGATGAGGCGCTTGGCCTGGGTGATGCCGCTACGGTCTTCGACGGGTGTCTTGCAAAGGTGGCAGATGCCGTCGGGGATGTCGGTGGATAGCGGACTGAGACATTCGGGGCAATACTCCAACCGAAGGCTGCCGAGCACCTGACGGGTGGATACGGAATGGCGCAGGGCCTGCTGCTTCCTCTTCAGTTCTTCGATGAAGAGGCGGGTGTCCTCCGTCTCGTGTTCAAGGCGTTCGCGCTCGTCTTCGGCGTGAAGGAGCTGCTGGCGCAGCTGGGCTACGGAGGCTCGCTGCTGCTCTGCCTGCGACTTGACTTTGGTGAGGGCGGCTTCTGAACGGTGGAGGCGGGATATGTCGTCGGACAGCTGGTCAATCTGTCCGTTGGTGTGGTCGATGAGCTGCCGGATATGTTCGGGCGAGCGCATCTCCTTGGTGACGGACTTGTCGATGATGCGCTTCTCGCTTTTTGATTCGGAGAGTTGCTCTTCGAGCTGCTTGAGGCGGATCTTGGCATCGTAGAGCCGCTCGTCGTAGATGCCCATGAGGAGCTCGGCCACGGTCTCACGGGTGGTCTGATTGTCGAACTGCTCATAGTAGAACAGCGACTGGGTGGGCGACTCCTGGTCGATATAGATGAGGCGCAGGAGCTGGTGCATGGTGATGTTGCAGTCGGCCTTGACGAGGGGGATGCCCATCGCCTCGAAGAGGACATTGGAAAAACTGCTCTTGTTGGGCGAGGTGCGGTAGCCGAAGGTGTTGGAGCGGCAGGTGCCGGCAAGGGCTTCGGATAGGGGACCCCAATGGATGGTCATGGGCTGCTGGGTAAGGATGCGCCCTTCCTTGTCCTTGGCAAGGGGGCGAGAAAGGGTGATGACGGCTCCATCGGCCTCCACCTCGACCATGACACGGCTGCACCGCTGGGCTTCGGGTGCGAAATGGGTGTAGTCGCCGCCCAGGCCGAAGAAGAGCAGGTGGGTGATGGTGGATTTGCCGCTGCTGTTCTCGCCACGGATGATGTTGATGCCGTGGTGGTAACGCTCGTCGTAGGCCACACGGTTGTCTGCAGCGAGCACGTAGAGCCGGTTGACAAAGAAGCTAACAGCCGTCATATTTGGATTCTAAAAGGTTGGTACGGTATTTGAGTCCGAACACGCCGTTGATGGGGGTGGTGCGGAAGCAGAGGCAGAGCCATGAGAGTACGTTGCCCTCTATCCCCTCCATCTTTTCGAGACGGGAGATGACATCGCGGAGCTTGTCGGGGTCGGCCACCTTCACCTGCTGGTTGAGGAGGTGCTCGGGGCTGATGAGTCCGTAGCTGGCTATGTGGCTGAGGGCAATCATCTGATAGGGACGCAGCCGCTCGAAGAGTCGGCGGTCGTTGGTGATGGTATGATAGGGGTTGACCTTGGAGGACACGAACCGCTTCAGATGGACACGGAACTCGTCTTCCCCAGGTTTGAGGCGTATCTTGTGCGCCCTGTGGGGGAAGAGGAGGTAGTAGTCGAAGATGCGCATGCGCTCTACCTCGACGTACTTCTCTGTATCGAAATGGCTCAGTATATGGAGCATGCGATAAATGGTGTTGAAGGTATCAAATGCCGGCGTGTAAATCATAAACGGTCCAGTTGATGTGGCAGTTGCCGGTGAGATAGTAGAGGATGCCGAAGATGTCGTCCTCGGTGTAGCAGAGGCAGGTGTCGGCAGAGCCTTGTTCGTTTATCTCCTCCAGAATGGGGATGACCACCTGCTCATATACGGCGGTGCGCACCTCGTCCAACGGATGTTGCCCACGAATGAGGGGGAAGACGTAGCTGTCGAAACGGTTGCATACCTTGGCGTAGAGGTAGGAGTCGATGCGCTGGGCTGACTCGTAGTACTGGTACTTGGTGGCTTTCTTCACGTAGTACTGCTTCTTGCGCCTGGCAGTGGCGATGCTGTCGGGGGCGAAACCGCCGTCCTCGAGTTTTCTGTCCAGCCCGCGTGTCTTGTCAAGCACGGTTTTGTATCGCTTGATGTCATCGAGCTTGCGGCGCAGCCTTTCGTCGTTGCGGAATTCTTCTGCCAACTTGCGGAACCAGGCGGAGAGGCGGCTCTCGGCGGGTTCGGGGGCAAGATGGTAGTGATAGACTTCCGTGGCGGCTGGGTTGTAGCTTCCTGCCTGTCCTACACGTACGTCGTTGTACTTGTTGCCTGTGCCGGGGTTGCCTTTGATGGTGAGGTCCAAAATGATTATTGATTATTGATTAATGATGAGGGATTCAATTTTGCGCTTCAAATCTCTGTCATCGGGGGCTTTGCGCAACTGGGCGCGGACGGGATGGTCCTTGTCTCCTTCGAGGGCAACGGTCAGGGTGGTGGCGTTGGTCTCGGTGATGATGCCTTGGTTACACATTATATATATTATATTGGCGACGAGGTTGCGGTTGAAGGTGGTGTCCTTCTGTTTGCCGGGGTCTCCGACGAGGGCTGACACCTCGGGGAGATTGAGGATGTTGTGCCAGAGGGTCTCGTAGCAGTTCTTCCAGTCCTTGGAAACGAACTGCTTGAGGTTGCCCACATAGTCGAGGATCTCGGCTTGTAGCTGAATCATGTCGAGCTGCTTCTGGGAGTCATCGGCAGCGGGAGCGGACTTCTTGCGGTCGCCATAGTGGTTGTTGATGACGGTGGTGGCATTGGGGTTGTAGTTCTCCACGTAGCCTATCTTGATTTCCTGGAACGTGTTGCCTGTGCCAGGATTGCCTTCTATCTTGATCTCCATAATTGCTTTCTTTTTATGGGTTCAACTGTCTGTGTGTCTGAGTGAAAGAAAGAAGAAACTTGGGGGCTGCTTTCTTCCTTGGTTTCGGGTTTTCGGTGTTGTAACTTTGCA
>JAEDMP010000120.1 GCA_016302965.1 Bacteroidaceae bacterium | reverse complement strand
GTGCTCATCACCGCAGAGAACACCAACGGCATCAACGATATCCAGACAGGCGAGAAGAGCGGTTTCAACGCCAATGCTCCCGTCTACAACCTCATGGGTATGAAGATGATGAAGGCTCAGAAGGGTCTCAACATCCAGAACGGTAAGAAGTTTATCGTGAAGTAATACAAACCTATTTCATACAATAGAAGGAAGCCCAGGAAGTGACCCGCTTCACTTTCCCGACTTCCTTCTTTTTCTTATTGGTTTTCTCCTTTTAAAAGAATACCTTTTATCTTATTGATACCAAACAAACTATCCATGAAACAATTATCCAAAACCCTATTCAGCGCTCTGATTGCCACCCTGGCCGTCACACCGCTTCAAGCTGACGAACAACAAGAGAAGTTGCCAGCCTTCCCCGGTGCCGAGGGCTTCGGACGCTATGTGACGGGAGGCCGTGGCGGTGATGTCTACCATGTCACTTCACTTGCCGACGATGGTAGTGTGGGCACCTTCCGCTGGGCCTGCAACCAGAAGGGCAATCGCACCATTGTGTTCGATGTATCGGGCACCATCCACCTCACCTCAGCCCTCAATCTGAGTCAGGGCAATGTGACCATCGCCGGACAGAGTGCCCCGGGAATGGGCATCTGTATCGCCGACTATCCCTTCTCTATTCACTCCAACAATGTCATCCTGCGCTATCTTCGCTTCCGCTTGGGCAACACCTACGTCACCGAAAACGGTGCTGACGGCTGGGACGGACTGGGAGCCATGGACCAGTCGGACATCATCGTCGACCACTGCTCAGTGAGCTGGAGCATCGACGAGTGTCTCTCCATTTATGGCGTGAAGAATGCTACCGTGCAGTGGTGCATCTCATCGCAGAGTCTGCGCAATGCCGGCCACTCCAAGGGAGCCCACGGCTATGGCGGTAACTGGGGCGGTAGCGGCATCACCTATCACCACAACCTGATGGCCCATCATGAGAGCCGCGTTCCCCGTCTGGGTCCGCGCTATACCACCCAGCTCGACGAGCGTATGGACATGCGTAACAATGTGCTCTACAACTGGGCTGGCAACGGTTGCTACGGCGGCGAAGCCATGAAGGTGAACATTGTGAACAACTATTACAAGCCCGGCCCTGCCACCGCCCAATTGGGCACGACCAAACAGATGCGCATCGCAGCCATCGGCATCCGCACCAACAGTTATGTTACCTCCTATCCCGACTACAAGCCCACACTCCATGTATGGGGCAAGTTCTATGTCGACGGCAATGTCAACTCCAAGCATTCAGCCTTGACCAAGAACAACTGGCAATATGGCATGTACAACCAGATAGACGCCTCCGGCTGCGACAACACCTACACCCAAGCCACTAAAGATTCCATCAAACTGACCGAGCCTATCGACTTTATGCATGTGACCACTCACAGCGCAGAAGAAGCCTATCAGAAGGTGCTGCTCTATGCCGGCTGCAGCAAGAAGCGCGACAGCTATGACAACCTCATCATCAGCGACACCCAGAACGGTAAGGCTACCTATACGGGTGACGGCAACAATCCCGGCATCATCAACAGCCAGGACGATAACTGTCCCGCTGATGCCGATGCCAACTGGAGTGCCTGGCCCGATCTGGGCGAGAGCAAGGCGGCCATTGACAGCGATGGCGACGGTATGCCCGACAGCTATGAAGACCTGAACGGACTGGATTCCGGCGACCCGAAAGACGGAGCCCAGGTGGCTTCCAACGGCTACACTAACCTCGAAAACTATCTGAACGGACTGGTGAAGGATATCACCGAGGGATGTCTCGAAGGTGGTGAGGTCTTGGGCAACAAACTATTCCTGAATCAGGGAGGAAGCGAAGTGGAATATGAGCTCTCCCACTCTACCAGCAACGGCGCATGGGGCTTCAACGACGGTTTCAGCATCTCTACCAACAAGGGATATGCTTCCGGTTCATCCTGCGGTTTGACGGGTATCAAGTACTCACGCAACACCACCTTCACCATCAACATCCCCGATGGCATCACCATTGGCAAGGTGAAGATCCAAGGCTACAGCAATGTGGACAATGAGGATGCCTATTTAGGCGAACTGGGAGGCAATGCCTACGGCAGCAATGAGTATGTGTTTCCCTCACGCAGCACCGGAACCTACGCCACCCATACCATCACCCTCGACCAGCCAGCCAAGAAAACCCTGACTTTCACTCCCAAAGGTCAGCAGGTGGTTTGGATTATCACCCTCTATAGCATTGTTCAGACCGGCATCGAAGGAGTGAAGGCCGACAGCGAGGAACAGCCAGCCGCCATCTTCACACTCGACGGACGTCGCATCTCCCCTGCCGATGCAGCAGCCCGTAAGGGTCTCTACATCATCAATGGCAAGAAGCAGTTGAAATAATCCGGTTTCTATAACCGCCTGAATCCTAACACTTGATCTTTTATATGAAGAAAAAACAAATTATATCCTCTATCGCCCTGACGGCCTTCCTCCATACGGCTTGCCTTACAGCGGTTTCCGCCCAGGCCCTGCTGCCCTACCAGAACAATAAACTGACGGCAGAGCAACGGGCCGAAGACCTGTTGAAACGCCTTACCCTGGAAGAGAAGGTCAAGCTGATGATGGACAATAGTCCAGCCATCGAACGATTGGGTATCCCCCAGTTCCAGTGGTGGAACGAGACCCTCCACGGCATTGGCCGCAACGGTTATGCCACCGTGTTTCCCATCACGATGCAGATGGCCGCCTCATGGAACACTCCTCTGGTAGAGCAAGTGTTCACTGCCGCCAGCGACGAAGCCCGCGCCAAGTACCGCGAAGCCAAACAGAGTGGCAACATCAAGCGCTATCAAGGCTTGTCGTTCTGGACACCCAACATCAATATCTTCCGCGACCCAAGATGGGGTCGCGGCCAAGAGACCTACGGCGAAGACCCCTGGCTAACCACCTGCATGGGACTGGCAGTCGTTCGCGGTCTGCAAGGGCCACAGGATGCACGCTACCGCAAACTGTTGGCCTGTGCCAAACACTTTGCCGTCCATAGTGGTCCGGAATGGAACCGCCACTCGTTCAATATCGAACAGTTGCCCGCCCGCGACCTGTGGGAGACCTATCTGCCTGCCTTCAAAGCTCTTGTCCAGGAAGGCAATGTGGCCGAAGTGATGTGTGCCTACCAGCGCATCGACGGCAATCCCTGCTGCGGCAGCCACCGTTACGAACAGCAGATACTGCGCGACGAATGGGGTTTCAAAGGAATGATTGTGAGCGACTGTGGAGCCATCAGCGACTTCTGGCAGAAAGGTAAGCACGAGGTATCGGCAGACCAGGCAGCCGCGTCGGCATTGGCCGTACGCTCTGGCACCGACGTGGAATGCGGCAGCAACTACCGTTCACTGCCCGATGCCATCCGCCGTGGCGACCTGAAGGAGAGCGACCTCGATGTGAGTCTGCGCCGTCTGCTCGCTGCCCGTTTCCAGGTGGGCGACTTCGACCCCGACAGCGAGGTGGAGTGGATGCAGATTCCCTCATCAGTAGTTGCAAGCAAGGAACACAAGGCACTGGCCCTGCAGATAGCACGCCAAGGAGTGGTGTTGCTGCAGAATGAAAACCAGCTGTTGCCCTTGGCCAAGAATGCCCATGACATCGTGGTGATGGGAGCCAATGCCAACGACTCGGTGATGATGTGGGGCAACTACAATGGCTTCCCCACCCATACCACCACCATCCTGCAAGGCATCCGCAACAA